>CALBRY010000242.1 GCA_937927665.1 uncultured Chloroflexota bacterium | reverse complement strand
GTCCTTTGAGCGTGTAGAGTTCTTCTCCGCTGGCGACATCCCAAACTTTGAGTGTGCTGTCCCATGATGCCGAGACGACTTTTTTGTTATCCGGACTGAAGGCGCAGCGCAGCACGCCTGTGATCAGGTTGAATTTATGCCCTTTGAGAGTATGCAGCGCGCGTAAGGTTCTGACCTCCCAGAGCCGGACGGTTTGATCGACCGCCGCAGAAGCGATCATCGTTCCATCAGGGCTGAAAACGCAGTCGCGCACCAAATTGGTATGTCCAAAAAGCGTATGCAGCGGCATTCGTGTCGATGCACCCCAGATCGTCACCGCATCCTCGTCAGAGCCGGTCAAAATGTGCGCGCCATCCGGACTCCACGCGCAGCATCGCATAATCTCCGGGAAGGTGATCGAATCCACCAGACTACCCGTTCCTACCGTCCACAGTTTGAATGTTTTGTCATCGGATACCGAGACGAGGCGCGTACCATCCGGGCTAAAATCGATATCGCGCACCGTATTTTTGTGCCCCATCATCGTGCGATAGGCTTTTCCGGTGTCCACATCCCACAGCTTGATCGAATTATCCAGCGAGGAAGAAGCGAGCGTTTTGCCATCCGGACTAAAAACGCATCCCAACACCTGACCCGTATGTTCGCTCAAGGTGCGGAAGTGCGTATACTGCGGCACTGATCCCGTGGATGGCGCGGCGCTCTCGTGTACGCGCGATTTCCCGACGATCTTTTCAAGTGCTTCGATTAAGCGGGCGATATCGGTTTTGAAATCGGGCGCGTGCCGTACCATCAAGCCGTTGTAATCGACCAATTCACGGATCGATTCCGGGAGTTCGTCGGCGTGGGGTATGGATGCGCCGCGCACCAGAATCGGGATCAGGGTCATCTGGCGAGAAAGCGCGGCTTCGACTTCCAACCGCACTTGATCCGAAGGATCATCGAGGCGGCGCGATCCGTCCGGGTTGGTCACGCTTACCCAGTCGGGACCGATCACAACGAGCATGACGACGCACTGCGAGACGCGTTCGGTGATGTAACGGCGGAAATTCGCGCCGACAGGGATAGAATCGACATCGAAAAAGAGATCAGTGGCGGAAAATTTGCCGGAAATCTCGGTGAGATGTTCGACGATACGTTCGGCGGTGTCGGCGCTGTCAGCGCGGCGGTAGGAAACAAAAATCTTGGTCATGACGCGGCGCAATTCCGGGTGCAGTCAAGAAACTCTTATTCAATTGAACCACAAAGCGGCAAACAAAAGCTAGGTTATCCGGTGCTTTGCGGCGGGCAGGGTGAAATAAAAGATGCTCCCCGCATCGGGTTCGCTGGTAACACCCACCTTGCCGCCCAAACGCTCGATGATACGCTTGACGATCGATAAGCCCAACCCTGTCCCGGTTGCCCGATCCGGTTCAAGGCGGACGAACTGCTGAAACAGCTTCGCCCGCTGCACTTCGGTTAAGCCCGCGCCATTATCCTGAACGGTATAGCGGATCATATCGTTTGCTTCCGGTTCGGCGCGCACCCGTACCAGCGGCGGTGTGCCGCCGTACTTGAGCGCGTTCGAAATGTAGTTCGTCCACACCTGTTCGAGCCATGGCGCAATTCCTATCGCCTCTGGCAGCGGGTCTTGCACGTCGATCACTGCCCCGCTTAACCGGATTTCGCCCTCCAACCCTTGAAGGACATTCTGCACCATGCTCGTCATGGCAACCGGAACACACACAATATCCGCCTGAGCACGTACCTGAGCGAGAAAGAGCAGGTCTTGAATGATGTTCCGCATGCGCTGTCCGCTCTGCATCTGCATATCGAGATACTGGCGAATATGCGGCGACGCATCAATCAAATCCAGCGCGAGCATCTGGTTCATGCCCATCATCATATGCAGCGGGTTTTTGAGGTCATGCGCGACGGTGTGCGAATACGCTTCCAGATCGGTGATCATCCGTTCGCGTTCGCGTTCTGCCTGTGTGCGTTCGGTAATATCGCGCCACGTGATTGATCGCCCAACAATCCGCTTGTTTTTCGGCTGATCATAGAGCGGCGTGATATGCACATCATAAACACGATCCCCAAATGGCACTTCATCTTGTGCTTGATAAACACTTTGATAAGCATCCCGAAGTTGAGCGAACGGCGGATAGACCTCTAAAATTGGTTTGCCGTTCACATCAATGCTGCCAAGATTCATCGTTTCTCGCGCTGCCGGATTCAGGGTGACGATCGAATGCTGGGTATCCAGCACAAGAATCGCCGTATCCATCGTGTTGATGATCGTTTCGTAAGCAATTGGGACGATGTGCATGAAGCTGTAGCGCAGCAGGGCAAAGGCGTAAAAGCCGACGATTACAGCGATGCCCAACGCATTGAAATTGAGCCAAACGCCCAATTCGCTGCGAACCAGATTGGGAATTGAGATCAAGGTTCCAATAACTACGCCAAGCACAATGATCATCGCCTGCGACCGGTACGGCGGAATCGCATTGATGCCGCTGCGAATCATGAAGTAGACCGAAAGCAGCAGCAGCGAATGGGAATACGCCGAATGGATGAGATACCAATTGCTTATGCTGACCAATTCGGCAGTGATGACGCCGTATGTTCCGATCGTATAGCCGTTGTACCACCACTCAATAGGCGCGAACAGTGCAAACAGCACGCTGATCGCCAGGTAGACCGTCCGGATGCCCGTCTGCGTCATGTCGGCGGGC
>CALBRY010000241.1 GCA_937927665.1 uncultured Chloroflexota bacterium | reverse complement strand
CAAACCACTGCTGGATCGTTGGCGAAAACAGCAGCACGATCAGGGTGAGTGGCAGTGTGACGAAGAAGCGGTTACGCATCATCGTCTCATGCCCCTCGTGCATCACGCCATGCCCGGCATGGGCATCATGCTCCCCGTGCTGCATAGCACTGTGGTCATGTGCTGTATGATTTATGGGTTCGCCGGGAGACGGGTGTATCCCTTCATTAGCTTGATCAGCGGGGTTGTGCGACGCATGAGTAGGGTCATGATGCTCGTGGGGAGTATGATCGTGTGTCCGATCTACTGAGTTATCCATCGTTCTCCTCTCCTCTAGCGAAAATGTCTCGTCCAATGCTCAGCATCATAGGACAGTTTGAGCATCCACCTGATGCGCTAAATGGCGTGATCAAGTCGTTTGCCCGATGTTCAATGAGTCGATCATACGGATTATAAATTAATCATTATTCAAGTCGATCATTATGATGCTTCGCCAATGATCGCGCATGAGCCGTTTGGCGGGGTAAGTTGGGCATAGAATCAGGCAATATAGCGGGTGAAAAAGATGATGAATGTCACTGATACTCAGCGTTACTGATCAGTAAAAGGAGTTTCCCTATGAGACAGGCTCGTGTAATCTCATTCCTCATGTCATTCTTGGTCCTGACGATTGTGCCTAGTGTGTTCGCAGATGCACCGGTCGAGGGACGCATTGGGCGTGCTGAAGTACGATTCATGGAAGGCATGATTGATCATCATCAGATGGCAATTGACATGGCAAATGATTGCTTGGAACGCGAAGTCTCCGACGCGCTAAATGCCGAGTGTCAGGCAGTCGTGGATGCGCAGCAGCCAGAGATTGAACAGATGCAGGCGTGGTTGTTGGCATGGTACAACGTCCAATACGCGCCGATGCCGATGTCCGAGTCGATGAGCAGTGGCATGGCGGGTATGGATCACAGCGGTATGAACATGAGCGGTATGCCCGCCACCGATCCAGCAATGATGATGGGTATGTTCGCAGGATTCAACCGTCTCGAGGGCGTTGATTATGAGATTGCGTGGCTGGAGTCGATGATTGACCATCACGACGATGCCATCCACATGTCACAACGTTTGCTCGAACGGGATACCAACAGCATAGGACACGCCGAACTACGCCAACTCGCTCAGAATATTATCGCCGCTCAAAGCGAAGAGATTGCCCACTACGAAGAAATGATCATCACAATGAACGCCGGGTAGTCAGAAATTGGGCAGCAGTCAAGCGATAGGCTGCTGCCCTACCAATACAATAGATGGAGGGCGAGCTAGGCTTGAACAATCAATGTTCCTTGCATCGTGGGGCTTTCCCGACCGCCACAGCAGGTATCGCAGTAGTAAACATACGTGCCGGGCATATCAGGTGTAAACCTCACTGTATCACTTCCAAGTGGTGGGGCAATCAAGTTAACGTCAAAAGCATCCAATGCAAATTGATGCTGTCCCCCTCCATCTGGGTGGTACTGGTGGTCAAGGCTGGTCAAACGTATCGTTATTGGCTGTCCAACTTGTGCGTAGATGATGTTTGTGTTGTAGCCGCCCATATCCATCGACAGATCAAAACTGCTCGTTGGCGTTGCAAATGGAATTCTCGATAACCAACTGTAAGTGATCACACCTAGAAACAGTGCAATTATCAGTCGAAGGACTACATAGGCGATACGTTGGTGAGAATTCATACGTAGAACTGCATGTGGTTGTCGTCGCTTCATCCGCATTACAACCCCTTTTTCGTATCATTAGATTGACTGTAACCACGCCATTACTTATACACATCGTTAGTTCAGCGTGTTTCAAACAAGCTATATTGCCTGTCGAAAGGCACAAGTCACCCCGCTATATGGCGGGGTAAAAACGCGCCATATAACAGATGCGTCTAGGAATGCTCACTCTCTATACTCTGGCTTGGTTTAAGTATTTCAATGCGAGGACAACCATGAAGACAAAATTTGGAGCCATCTGTTTACTCCTTCTCCTGTTGGCGATTCCTTTCACCATGAGCAGCGCCCAAGACGCCACACCAGAGCCAACGGTGGATCATGCGGCGCATCATCCCGGGCAAGCAGAAGCGACACCAGAAGTTGCCCAGCCTATGGAGGGTATGGGAGACGGGAGCGCATCAGGGCATAGGGACATGATGCAGCCCATGATGGACATGATGGATACCATGATGGGCATGGAAATGTCTGATGCTATGCGCGATATGATGAACCAGATGCGCGGCATGATGGACATGATGAGCATGATGCACGGCGATGGCATAGACATGCCCGCCATGATGCAGCCCATGATGGACATGATGGATACCATGATGGGCATGGAAATGTCCGATGCTATGCGCGATATGATGAACCAGATGCGCGGCATGATGGACATGATGCATGGCGGCGATCATGGCATGATGGGGATGGGCGGCGAGGGAATGCCTGAAGCCACCCCAGATCCAATGGGCGGCATGGAGATGGAAATGAATACGGGGTATTCGGTCGACGATCTTGCGCCGCTTGCCTTCGCTTACTATGACGGCGGCGATGTTTATTTCGTCCACCCGGAAGCTTCCGACGAAGGTGTTGCTGGTGTCCTAACGGCGATGATGGGAACCGACGTGATCACCGTTCCGAGTCTGGGACAAATTCCGGCAGAACTGCTCGGCAAGGTGTATGTCTTCACGAACGGGATTGAAGGCAAGGGTCCGCTCGGCTTCCAACCCGATGTGTTCGACTCTGTACCCGGCACTGAAAATTACACACCACTGCGTAGCCTTCAGCTTGTGACATGGCAAGAAGGCACAGAAGCCCGTGGGCTTACCAGCGTTTCTGACATTCTGGCGGCTGAAGAAGCAGGCGAAATCGTCATCGAAGCGCCCGGTGTGGTTGTCAATATGCCCATTCTCGTCTGGCCCGACGGTCAACGCTAGACCGACACACAACGCTTGTTTTGACATCCAGTAAGTAACAAAAGAGGATGCTGATTGAACTAGCACCCTCTTTTGATTCCCATCCAGTCTGATACTGCCAGCGAAATCGTGATTTAGCCCTCGCCTGTTGTTCTCTCGTCCGTTTCCAAACTCAGTGTCCACAGATAATCCACCAGCGCCCACGTTTCTTCAGGGGTGATCAAAGTACCAAAATTCGGCATATCGGTTCCCATTCCGCCGCGTCGTATCTTGGCGTACAGCACATCACCGCGCATTCCGAATAGATAATTGGGATCGGAAAATGCGACCGGGGTTTCCGTCGTTTGCGCTGCCATAAAGCCATCCCCACCACCTGTCTCCCCATGACATGAAGCGCAGTTCTGCGCGTAAAACTGTGCAGTCGTGGTGCGTGTTTCTGCTGAACCCTCGACCACCCATAAATAGGCAACCGCATCTGCGAGGTCTGTTTGTGATGCGTTTGCGTTATAGCTTAGCAGCAGAGCGATCCCCTGCATTGGCGTATGCGACCGTCGCCACGCCTGATCTTGTAGTTCAGTGGGAATGACGAGATTTACCGCAATCGCTGCGCCGCGCAGCGCAGAGGGGCGTCCGGGTAACATCGCCGTTGTATCCATATTCATCGACCCGTTATGCGTCGTTGCGTCGATGTCTACCCCGTCCGCCGCCAGCGCCGCAATGACAGGATCGACCTGATTGGCAGGGAAGGCGTTCGGGTTTAAGGAGTCGCGCACTTCGATCACCCCGCGCATCCGCCAGTGATTAATGCTGCACCACGTATTGCAATAAAACGTGTAGGTACCGGCGTGATCAAAGGTTAGAGTGACTTCTTTGATATGCCCCGGATCGATAGAACCGAGATCAATCCCTAAACCGGGACCGATAGCGACCCCATGGGTAACGTCCATCGAGGTAAAACGTAGCGTGAGCGTTTCACCCGCTTCGACCGTGAAACTGGCGGGTTGAAAGCCACCGTTTTCCGGGGTTGAGGCTGATATTTCAATCGTTCGCGTACTGTTCAAGTGGGGACGCAGAACAAATTGGTACCCTAAAATGAGTGCGGGCAGCCCGATGACCGTTAGCACCAAAAGAACGCGCGTGATAAACTCAGGTCGTTTCAACATGGGTTAGCCCAAATACAACCATAAAAATGTGCCGGTGATCAGCGTGAGCAGTCCCGCGATAGGCAGCATGGCGGCGAAAGCTTGTTGATGCACACTGTGATGCTGCCGTGCAATGCGATAGGCGGTGTTCACAGCGACCATCAAACCAATCATCAGTATGCCGACCTGCAAGAAATTCAGCAGTTGGGGCGCGAAGGGTGTCCAGGCTGCATTCGCCGTGCCAAACAAATTCCAGCCCCATCCAAAAGGGTCGGAAATCACAGAGATTGCGTAGCTGCCGTTGACGAAGACAAAACCCAGACTGAAGGCGATCCACGCCGCCAATCCGAGCGGTACGAGCGTATAGGCGAAAGAGACGAAGAGATCGCGCTGCGGCACATTTGCCCGCGTGATTTTGCGCCCCATCCATGTCGTCACCCAGAACAATCCCGGAATCAGCGCGAGATTGAACACCCACAACCCGACGGCATAGATCAACCAGTGTGGAAGCGAGTCCATATTCGCCCAATTCTTGATCCAGCCCCAATGTCCGAGCAGCACTGTTGAATAGACCAGCGCGCAACCGAGCATGATGAAGGCTTTATAGGCTTCATCCAAGCGGCGTTCTTTCGCGACGAATAAATCACTGCCAAAAGGACGCAGGCGGAGCGTGATATTGTCTTTTGGGCAGGTTTTCATGCACTCGAAACACAAGCCGCAGTAGGTGTTACGGGTCAAGTTGCCGGGGTAGACCATCCACGGGCAGCCATAACCCTTTTCATTGCCGACCACGCAGTCCTTCGCGCCGTGTTCGCGGCAGGTTTGGCAGTCCCGAACGCGCAGTTCGAGCGGCGACATCATGGCATATAAGCCGATGAACCCGCCAACAGGACACACATAACGGCAAAAGACGCGGTTATCGTAAAGGATGCTCAACGCGACCGCCACAACGATGAACCCCAACAACACGCCCGCGCTGATGTTCGGGCGGGTAAGAATGATCGCGCTGAAGGTGGCAATCGTCAGAAAACCGAAGTTTTGCAGCCACATGTTCTTGAGCCGCTTAGGGAAACGTTTTCCCAATGTGCGGAGTTTCCCCGGCGTGCGCTGGACAATTCCGCGCCGCTGCAGCCATTCTCCCGGCGCGGGGATGGGGCAGACGGTACACCATGCACGCCCAAAGAACGGCACCAACACGATGATCAGCAGCGCCCACCACACAATCCAGACAAAGACGATGCCGAAATTGCGACTCCCGGCGGGCGTGCCGAAGAACCCCGTCAGGATCGCCAGCGTGAAACCGAACAGCGCGATCAATTGCAGTGTTGGCTGAAAGAGGCGCGACTTCAACACTGTATTCAGCGGCGACGGTCGGTGCTGTGTGTCCGCGCGGGGTACGGTTGTCATGATCTACGGAATCCAGTTCGAGAAGACTTCAACATATTGATCTGGGTTGACTTCATCGTTCGTCCGCACATGGACGCGGAAGTGATGCGGACCATCCATTCCCGCGTGCATGGAGAACGTGAAGCTGACCGTTGCCTCGTCTCCGGGCGCAAGGCGGCGGTTAGTGGTGTTGACGCGCGGCGGACAGCAGCCGTCAAGGATTTCGATCTGCGGATCACCGAGGATGATCAGTGTTTGATCACCGATATTCTTAACGCGGAACTCGGTGGTTATCGGGTTGTTGTAATGAACATCGCCGTAATCAAAGCGCGTATCACTCACTTGTACAGCGGGTCTACCCGTAATTTCCGGTGTATACGATGGACGCTGGTTGGACACAATCAGGAAAATCACCCCAACGAGAAGAAGCGCGCCCAGCGCAAGCAGAATAGGAAGGCGTGAAGGGGAGACTTTGTGTACATGCGCTGGAACGGAAAGTTCCTTTGATTTGGTGGTCATGATTGTTTGGCTCCAAACGATAGGTAGACGAGACTTCCGATCAGGCTGACACCCAACATTGCAAGTGCGCGCCAGAAGGGAAAATTAGTATTGACGACGAGTTCACCGATCATGAACGGATGCAAGGTGCCGCAGCTCACAGCACAGCGATAGCGAAATTTCCCCGCTTGATCGGCAGTGAAGCTGATTTGCTGCGAGATTCCCGGTTCAACGCGCTGCTCAATTCCATAGCCATCGAGATAGAAGCCGTGGACGACATCCGAGGCTGTCAGAAGGATAGTGACTGTATCCCCCTGCTGTACTTCGAATCGCCCGGGCGTAAACTCGAATTGCCGCATATCAAGGGTCAGCGTATGGGCTGTAGAGGCAGCGGAAGCTGGGAGCTGGATGAACCACACCGCAATCAACAGCATTGCGAACATGGTGGCGAGAACCCCTCGTTTTGGAAGCAAGCGGCGCATCATATGTTATCCCTGTGGCAAGGGCGTATCGGTTGATGGTCCAAAAGCGCTGTAGGTGGCGTCAATGTAGGTGCGAATCTCAACAGATGAGCGACCTTCTTTGAGCAGTCGCATCACATCTTGGGTAATGTCCACGCAAATGCCGCAGCCCGCTGCATGTTCATCAAACGTGCTGTTCCCTGCCGTATCCACATCCTTGATATAACAGCTCAGGTTGCTGGTGTGTCCCATCGCGCCACAGCCGCAGTAGCACGGGTAGTTTTCCATCTCGTCCATGTTATTCATGGCAAAGCGGTAGGCTTCACGGACTGTCGCCGGAGCGCTGTCGAGAAAGGCGGGCAGCATGGATTCAGAGGCGAGGGTGTAGGGAAGCGTTTGACTCGCGCACCCTGAAACGAAAAGCGTTAGTGTCAGCAAAAGACAGGCGATACGTTTGATCACAACCAATCCCCTATCAAGAAACGATTTGTGAAAATGTTAACTTGTTTGGGGAGCGGCTACATACGCTGTTTAGCGCTTTGGAATACGCCAAATGGCTTACTGGGAATAGAGCGCGTCGGTTTCGCGCTGCTGATAGGCGCGGTGCTCATCACTCCACAATGTCTTGAGGTAGGCAATAATCGTGATGATTTGATCGTCCGAAAGTTGGCTTCCAAAAGGCGGCATCGGATAAAAGCTGGCAGGGTCGCCCATTCCGCCTTCGCGAACGTACCGGATCAGCAGTTCATCATCATGATGCCATGTATGACCCGCATCGTTATGGGGCGGCGCACCATATCGTCCCGTTGTATCGGGTTCAAGCGGCGTATCAGGAAACTGCCCCTGTCCCGTCACACCATGACAGGCAGCGCAGTATTGGGTGAAAAGCTGCTGCCCCTGTGCCATCTGCGTTTCGTCAATGGTCACGCCGCGTACCTCGATCTGCGGCGCTGTCGCACATGCAGCGGTAAGTGTCATGAGCAGAAGGGAAGCAATTTTAAGCAATAGACGCATTTCTATGCCTTTAGCCTTCAACAATTGTAGTAAGCATAAATCGGGGTCTACACAACACGCTATGCGCTATTTGGCGGGGTCAAAACGGCAAAAAACAAGCAATATGACGTATGTGGCATCTCATTGAGTAACTATAATTTGTGAGATGGTGCATGATCTGGCTTGGCAGCTCATGATTGAGATAGGAGTCGTGTATGACTATTCGTGTTGTGCTTGCCGATGATCATGCGGTCGTTCGCAAGGGAATACGCGATTTCCTCGAAGAAGACGGCGATATTCAGGTCATCGCTGAAGCGAGTGACGGGGCGAAGGTCAAGGAACTGCTGATGACCCTTCAGCCTGATGTCGCTGTGCTGGATGTGCGGATGCCTTACGCCACTGGGATCGAAGTTACGCGGTGGATTCGAGCGCAAAAACTACCGATCCGCGTCGTTATCTTGACCGCGTATGACGATGACCCCTTTGTGGTTGCAGCGATGCAGGCGGGCGCGAATGGCTACGTCATGAAGAACGCCGAGGCGGAAGATATCACGGCGGCAGTACGCGCCGTGTATCGTGGAGAATCCGCGATTGACCCCGAAATCGCGCAGAAAGTCCTGACCCACCTTGTGGTCGGTCAAACAACAGCCGCACTGGATGAACCGCTGACGGACAGAGAACGCGACATATTGCAATGGGCGGCGAGCGGACTTACGAACAAGGGAATCGGCGTGAAATTGTCGATCAGTGATCGTACTGTGCAGGGACACCTCGCCAGCATCTACGCGAAGTTGGGCGTGAACAGTCGTACCGAAGCCGTTACGAAGGCTCTACAGCTTAATATCATCCACTTGGAGCAAAAGGCGTGAGGCATCTTCGTATAGCGCATCGCCTGCATGGTTTACGGGCGCAGGTGCTTCTATGGACAGTGCTGCCGCTAACCATTTTCCTGATTGTGTTTGCCTTAAGCGGGGTGAGCAGCCATCAAAGTTCGATGCGGGCACTCGCCATTGAGGAAAATGCGCGCCTTGTCACGGTGATGGCAGAACTCGTCGCTGTGAGCGTGGCAAACCAAGCTCTACGCGCAGGGATCGACAATGCTGCGGTGAGTGCCGATACGTTGGATTTAGATAGCATTCTCCGCATGGATCATGAGGATGCGGTCACCATCCTCGTGCTGATGGACGATCAGGGCAGCGTGTTGTTCAGTCGCGGTCAAATCCCAAACGGAATCGACTTGATCAATTGGGATGGGGTTCAAAGCGCTTTGCGCCGTGAAAATGGCGCGCTGTTCTCAGGTTCTTCAACACAGGATGAGGTGATTGCCTACGCGCCCGTTCCCAACACGGAGTGGGTACTCCTGATTCGAGAAGCTTGGCATTCGGTTACTGTCCCCCTGATCCAATTTGAACAACTCATGCCCTTCATCCTCTTTACGGCAGCGGCAGTGTCACTGCTCACTTTGTTCTTTGGGGTGCGCTATGTGGTGCAGCCGCTGCGCGAACTTAGTATGCGGGCATCTCGTATCGGGCAGGGAGAATTCCTCACGAATCCATCATCGGTTAACGGCGTGCAAGAGATCGAAGATTTGAGCTGTGCGCTCGACGAAATGGCGAGACGAGTACAGAGTTACCAAGCGGCACTCCATGATTATGCGGGAGAAGTGACCCGTGCACAGGAAGAAGAACGCGGACGGTTAGCGCGCGAACTCCATGATGAAACGGTGCAAACGCTGATTGCGCTGGGGCACAAAGCGCAGATGGCGCAGCGCAGTTTGCACCGGGATCCGGAACAAGCCGATACCCGAATCGCGGAACTACGCGACATGATTGGCGAGGCGATTGAGGAAGTCCGGCGCTTCAGTGGTGCACTCCACCCGCACTATCTAGAGGAACTGGGACTGTTGAGCGCCTTGGAAGTGTTGACCAAAGAAGCAAAGGCGCGGTTCGACGTACAGGGTAATCCAGTGCGACTGAAACCGGAACAGGAATTGACCCTATACCGCATCGCTCAGGAAGCCTTGAACAATGCAACCCATCATGCACAGGCACAGCACATCGTGGTTAATCTAGATTTTGAAGAACGCAGCGTCATGCTGCATATCCGTGATAATGGACAAGGCTTCGTCGTTCCGCCCTTCTTCAGCGATTTCACGCGGATTGGGCACTTCGGCTTGATGGGCATGCGCGAACGTGCGCAGCTCGTTGATGGAAAACTTGTCATTGAGTCCCTGCCCGAGCAGGGCACGCATGTTTCGTTTACCGTCCCACTGTAAAAGCAATTTGCGCCGGGGTAAGCCAAATGGCGTACTTGTGGTGCGCCATTAAGCGCTGTCTCCCCCACTATCCAGAGTGTATGCTTCCCGTGTCACGTCTTTGACGTGACCTTCTTTTCGCTGCCCGATTCGCAATTTATGGAGGGGTTCCGCTCATGAAGTTCCGTATTGGCATTCTTTTGTTGCTTCTGATGTTATTTGTCATGATCACCGTCGTTCTTGCCCAAGATCAAGCCCCCACTGCCACTCCTGATCCCGCAGCAGTGCAACCTAGCATGGGACAGATGGATATGAGTTCGATGTCTACCGATGAGCCGATCAGCGGAACGATGTGCGACGTTGACACATTTGTCGCGCAGCAGCAGGCATATGCGAATGGACTGACTGCGTTTGCACAGATTTATCAAGCCGACCCGGAAGCAGCACTTCTGCTTGCTTATAACGTCGGATTGACGTACCAGACATTTGCGTTGAGCTGCGGTTTTGTCCCTCCAGTGGCAGCAGACCATGATCACGCGGCTGAGGATATTGCTCATGATGATCACAGCGAAGAAGCGCATATGGAACTTGCGCTTTCACTGGGCGACCCAGAAAATGGACTCACGTTATTTAGCACGGTTCAAACGCAAACCGGATTCGCCTGCGCGACCTGTCATCGCGTGGACAGCACTGAAACGCTCATCGGTCCCGGACTTGTGAATATTGGCAATCCAGCGCACGATCCCTCAGCGCATCAGCATGGAGGCGATGCATCCATGACGATGCCCATGCCAACAGAAGAAGCCACTCATGTCGAACGGACGATGGATGAAGTCGTGACCTACATCCGCACATCGATCCTGCAACCGAGTGATTTCATCGTTCCCGGTTTCCCCGACCTGCTCATGCCGCAAATCTACGCACAAGTTTTCAGTGACCAAGAAGTTAACGACTTGATCGCTTATCTGCTGACTCTTCACGAGTAGTTCGGCACCTTAGGCGCATAGACGAATGACGAGTGTTCCAATATGTCGTGTGTGGGAAATTCAACATAACGTATGAATTTCAGAGGCATTACTGTCACCGTTTTCTCTAAAAGCTGGAGATCACAACAGAGATAGCGTATCGCGTAGACGCCAAATGATTAACATTCAAAACCTGCACCTCATCATGATGCAAAGTAGAGATAGTCAATGAAATCTATAAAGGGTGTCGAAATTGCTTCGACACCTTCCTAAGACTTGTATGGTAGGTGAATTCAACCGTTCGCGCTCAGCCGCCGTGATGCTGCCCCATCATACCATCGTGCATCCCAGTCCAGCCGCCCATCATACCTTGCCCCATCATCCCGCCGTGCATCTCGTTCCAACCGCCCATCATGCCGCCCATTGGGCAGGGATTGAAGCCGAATCCGGTAAACATGGGCATCTCAGTCATATGATCGCGCATCCATGTGACCTGCGTATCGACCTGTGCCTGCGTCATATAGCCCGCCGCGACCATCGCGTTCATGTGATCGGTCATCACCGTAAGCGCCGCGTCGTAGACGGTCTGAATATCCACACCATAAGCCTCAGCGATTTGGGCGAGCGTGCTGCCGGATTGTATTTGCGTGGCGAGCGTGTTCAGGTCAATGTCGAGTGCATCGGCGACTGCCGTCCACAGGGCGTTATTTTGCCCATTTCCCCACATCATGCCGTGCATATTCCAGCCGTATCCCGACATCCCCTGTGGAATTGGGGTGGGAGTTGTGTTCCCACCTGTCTGTGCCAGCGCGCTGGATGCACCGGACACAATCGCTCCGATGAGAATAACCAGCAGTGCCAGCCCGAGAAGTTTTTGTTTGGTAGTCATGAGAGGTTCTCCGTATTCCAATCCGTTGTTTGTCTCAAGAATGCACCGGTTTGATATACGGTTTATGCCGCAAGTGTGAGGTTTGTGTGAGGTTTTCGCGCCGAAGCGAGTGCTAGAAGACTGGGAGATAAACGGTGAATTTCGTTCCGTTTCCGATCTGACTTTCGACCCGCACTTGTCCTTGATGGGCTTCCACAAGCTGCTTGACGATGGCAAGCCCCAAGCCTGAGCCGCCAGTGGCACGATTACGCGACCTCTCCGCCCGCCAGAAACGTTCAAAGAGATGGGGAATATCTTCAGGCGGGATGCCGGAACCGTTATCGCTGACCGACAGTTCAATACATGCTTTAACGTGGCGTGCTGCGACGATGACGCGGGTGCCATTGGGATTGTAGCGCAGCGCATTATCGACTAGGTTCGTCATCACCTGCATGAGTCGCTCTGGATCGGCTTGAACCTGCGGCAGGTCAGAAGCAGCATCCGTTTCGAGGGTAATGTGTTTCTCCTCAGCACCAAGATGCATCCGGTCAGAGACCTGTTGAACCAATAATCCCGGGTCAACGCTCTGTTTTTGCAGATGAAGCTGCCCAGACTCCGCCAATGAAAGCGTGCGTAGATCGGTGATAAGTCGGTTGAGATGCAGGGTTTCCTGGTGCAGTGAAGCCAACTCCTCTGGGTTGGTCGGCAGCACTCCATCCAGCATCGCCTCGAGGTTGCCCTGGATGATGGAGAGCGGGGTACGCAAATCGTGAGCGATGTCCCCAATCATATTGCGGCGTTCGTCTTCGTAGCGCTGCAAGGTTTCCGCCATGCGATTGAAGGTGACGGCGACCCGACCGATTTCATCACGACTGCCGACGGGCACACGCTGGCTCAAGTCCCCGGCAGCAATTCCCTGAGCGGCAGTCGATAACCGTCGCAGAGGACGGGTTATCTGAATGAACAGCACAGAACCAAGAATCAAAGCGATAGTCGCCGCCGCGATGCCCGCGAACGCGGCAGAGCGATTAACCGTGCCCAAAAAATCACCTGCGGGAGTCGCTGGAGTATCGAGCGGGGTGATGATGAGCGTAGCGAGCTGCTGTCCACCGACGATGATCGGCGCTCCTTTGGCAAGATCGTCGGGCTGAAGCTGATTTCCGACCCACTGCGCTGCTGAATCTACGATCACCGTGCCGTCAGGCTGTGTTAGCAGAATCCGATTGCTGAAGGCGGTTTGCATTTCATCCATCATCGAGGAGTCATTCATGCCGCTGCCCGACCAACTGCCCATATCCCCCATCATATCGCCGCCCATCATGCCATTTCCCGTGCCAGCGGCATTCATTCGATAGCCCCACGGATTCCGCAGCACTACCTCAACGCCTGCCCAACTTCCAGAACGGCTGTAGTAATCGGCGGCGAGCGGTGCAAGCTGAACCGCCTGCTGCTGTCCTGCTTGAGTCGTGTAAAGGGCAAACTGGTCGGTCGTCGTTTGGCTGACGAGGAACACCACCATACCTGTACCCACGAGAATGATGAGTACAAACGCGCCCATGAGTTTGACCCAAAGACTGTTCATTCGCTTAGTCCTCAGTGAACTTGTAGCCGACGCTGCGCACGGTGAGGATGTAGCGCGGCTGCGGTGCGTCCGGTTCGATTTTCTGGCGCAGGTTTTTCACATGTTGATCGATGGTGCGTTCGTAGCCATCGTAGCTGGTTCCCTGCGTGGCTTCGAGGAGCTGCGCGCGGGTGTAGACCCGCCCCGGAGAGCGCATCAACGCTACCAGTAGATCGAACTCATTGGCAGTCAATTCAACCGGAACACCGGCAACGGTCACGACACGGCGCTGCAAATCTGCCTGAATATCGGATGCGGTGACGATTTCCGGCACACTTTCGGGCTGCTCCGTTCGCCGTAGAACTGCCCGCACGCGCGCGACCACTTCACGGGGCGAGAAGGGCTTGGTAATGTAATCGTCTGCGCCTAATTCCAGCCCAATGAGGCGGTCGGTTTCTTCCGTGCGCGCCGTGAGCATGATGATCGGGACATTAGAATCGCGCCGGATCGCCCGGCACACATCCAGACCATCGAGATCGCCGGGCAAATTCAAATCAAGGATGATCAAGGCAGGCTTTTCATGCCGGAAAGCAGCCAATCCCTGTGCGCCGTCCGCCGCCCACGCCGTTTCATAGCCGCCCTGTTCCAGATACAGGCGCACCGTCCGCATAATTTTGGCTTCATCTTCAACAATCAGAATCTTTTTCACCATCACTTTTCTTCTTTCCACAGATGTCCGTCTCGGCTTGACAGCA
>CALBRY010000240.1 GCA_937927665.1 uncultured Chloroflexota bacterium | reverse complement strand
TGTCCTTCGGTGTGTGTCGGAAGCAGTAACAAATCGGCACATCCGGGTTGTCGGGATTCTTTTGATAGACCTGTTCTCGAATATCGTTCACATGGAAAAGCTGCTGCCCGTCCTCGCTGAAGTAAACCACGCTGCAATCGGCATCACGGCAGAAGTAATACTGCACGTCCTGTACGGCACGCAAACTGACAGAAAGCATCGACTTGACGGTTGCTCCATCGACCTTTTTGCCGTGAGTACCCGTTTTCGGGCAATGTCCGGGTTGGGTATTCATGATGTGTATATCTTCATCCGTTTCAATCGCAGCAGCCGCGACGAATTGGCGAGAATACCCAAGTCAGGGAGCGACTGCGCCGCAGCAGCAAGGATGGGCGGCAGAATACCAAAGGCTGCCAATGACAACCCAACTAGGTTATAAATGGCGGTAAAAGCGATGTTCGTCTTGACCACACGCATCGTCCGTCGAGCGATATGGATCGCTTCCGGCACCAGCGTCCAATCCTCACGCATGAGCGCGATATGGGCTGCCTCTAGCGCCACATCTGACCCGGCTGCGCCCATAGCAATTCCGATATTTGCCTGCGCCAGTGCAGGCGCATCATTCACACCATCGCCCACCATCACTACGATGTGACCTTGCGCTTGATATTCCCTCACAATCGCGATTTTGTCTTCGGGGAGCAAGTTTGCCCGATAGTTTACGCCGAGCTTTTGCGCGAGCGTGGATGCAACGCGCTCGTTATCGCCCGTGAGGATGCGGATTTCCTTAATGCCCAATGCGCGTAAGGCGGCAATCGACTGCGGGATTTCTGCACGCACCGTGTCCGCTGCGCCCATGACGCCAACGACTTCGCCGTCTTTCTGGACATACAGCGCGGTCTTTCCTTGAGCTTCCAAGTCTGCTGAAGCAGTGAGCGTGGTTTCTACCATGCGCTGACTGCCCACGCTAATGCTGCTGCCATTGATCTGGGCGCGAACACCAGCACCGGGAATCGCCTCAAAGGTTTGGGGTTCATGAAGCGGAAGATTGCGCCGCTGGGCTTCTGATCGAACTGCCTCTGCCAGTGGGTGTTCAGAATAGCGTTCCGCCGATGCTGCCAGCGTGAGGATTTCGTTTTCCGGGATGCCGTTGAGGGGAATCACGTCGGTCAACTGCGGGCGACCTAACGTGAGTGTGCCGGTCTTGTCAATCAGGACAACATCAGCGCGCGCCAGTGTTTCGATGTACTTGCCGCCCTTGATGAGAAGACCAATTTTCGCGGCAGCGCCAATCGATGCCAGCATGGCAATCGGGGTGGCGAGGGCGAGTGAGCAGGAGCAGGCGACCACCAGCACCGCCGCCGTAGACAAGGGATTGCGGCTGATGAGGAAAGTCAGCAGGGCGATGGCTGCAACCAGCGGCAGGAAATAACCAGAGAATTGATCTGCGACACGCTGCACATCAGCGCGATGGGCTTCAGCTTCCTCGACCAAGCGAATGACTTTACCAAAAGTCGTATCCGCACCCACATGAGTCACGCGCACTCGCAGACTGCCCAGTTCGGCAAAGGTTGCAGCGAACACTTTGGAGCCAATCCCCGCCTCGACGGGCATCGATTCACCGGTAATTGCAGCTTGATTGACCGTTGCCTGTCCCCCGATAACCTCTCCATCTACCGGGATTTTCTCGCCGGGGCGGACAATCACCGTCTCCCCGACGTGGACATCGGCAAGCGATACGTCCTGTTCCTGACCATTCCGCTCAATGCGGGCGGTTTGAGGAGCCATCGCGGTCAAATTCTTGAGCGCCTGACGGCTGCGCTCGGTGGTAAACCGTTCGGCGTAATCGCCCACGCGCATGAAGAAGACGACAATCGCCGCTGTCACCCACTGCCCGACAACCAAGGCAGCGATCACGCCAATACTCATCAGGGTATGTGAAATGATCTGACGTTTTCTGGCGGCACGCACCACATTGAGGAACGTCGGGTAGCCCGCAATCAAGACCAGCACATACCCCAACGGCGCGGGGATGAGATCGGTCATGGACTCAAACAGCCCCAAGCCCTCTCCGACGATGACGATCAGCAAAACTGCGCCAAAAACAACGCCAAATAGACTTAAAACGGAGCGTGTGAACCCTGCGTTCGCAGAGTTGACTGCTTCTGTTTGAGCAGGTTCAGGTACGGAATAGCCTGCGCCCGCCACTGCTTCCCGAATATCGTTCATACTGACACGGGACGGATCGAGGCGCAAAACCGCTTTCTCAGAGGATAAATAGACTTCGACCGACTGAACCCCCGGCAAAGCGGCGATGGCGTGTTGAACATGTGACACGCATTCAGCGCAGTCCATCCCTTTAACCGGAACTTCTAAAGTCTTTTCACTCGCCATCAGAATCCCCTTCTGTAGAGTCATAACGGGTGCATTGATAAACGCCTTTGGCAACGTCGGACAGCACTTCTTCAGCGAGGCGAAGCAGGCTGTCAATCCGATCATCGGCAAGGCGATAGTAGGTGAAGCGACCGCGCTGTTCGCTCACTACCAGTCCGCAGTCGCGCAAGCAGCCCAAGTGATTGGAAATGTTCGATTGGCTCAGTCCGGTTGCCTCGACGATTTCGCCAACGTTCAGTGGGGT
The DNA here is from genome assembly GCA_937927665.1 of uncultured Chloroflexota bacterium. GTDB lineage: Bacteria > Chloroflexota > Anaerolineae > Aggregatilineales > Phototrophicaceae > Flexifilum. The sequence continues at coordinate 362 of CALBRY010000240.1, read as the reverse complement.
GCTGCGTAATGCCTCTAAGATGGCGAGGCGCGAGGGGTCGGCAAACCCACGAAAGAGTTTGGCTTTTAGGTTGAGCTGCAACTGCTCCCCGGCAATCAGCATGGGCAGACACTCCATATCATCACATCAGCATTCAATGATATAATCATACCATCGGATTGGCAAATCTGATAGGGCGTTGTGTCGCACCGACAAATCACACGGGCTACATACAGCCTACACAATCCAAGCCTATACTCTTGACCAGCGGGTGTGCTGTCAAGCCGAGACGGACATCTGTGGAAAGAAGAAAAGTGATGGTGAAAAAAATTCTGATTGTTGAAGATGAAGCCAAAATTATGCGGACGGTGCGCCTGTATCTG
>CALBRY010000239.1 GCA_937927665.1 uncultured Chloroflexota bacterium | reverse complement strand
AGTGCCAGCACCAACGCCGGATGCCCTGCGCGCAGTTGATCGGCGATGTTGAAATACGTTTCGCCGGGAGCGTCATTCATGCCTAGTAGTGATGCGCCGATACGCGCCGTTAGATTACCCACCAATGCGCCGACCAGCGCACCGCCCGCCACGATGATCACGCCCACGCCGGGGATCGAAAGTGCGCCAAGCTGCACCATACCCAGCGCGGCAATCGCCAGCGCCAGTGTGCCGCCCGCGATCCCGCCTTCATCCGCGCCGATTTTGTCATCGACGACGACAATTTCACCGCTTTCCGCCTTCGCCACAATCGCGGCGCTGCGGATGCGGATTGCTTTCAGCGCTTTTAAGCTGTCCAACGCTTCGGTGAGCGCTTCACGCGACGGAAATACCGCAACTACCCATTCACCGCGCATGTCCACCTCCTCGGAATAACTCTGGGAGGCGTCCCCATCATGTCGAGACGCCTATCCCATTCAGATTTCATGGTGCAGGATTTATGCTGCTGTTGACGGATTGCCTGTTTCGATCTCGATTTCAGGCAGGAACTCCTGCAAATCAGTCCGCAGCCGCTCCAGCGAAGCCGGATCGCCTTCCAATTCGTACACGCTGGCGACCTTGCCCGATTCCAGATGACTCGCCAACCGTTTGACCTGATCTTCATGGAATCCACTATCGATCAAACCCGCCAGCACGCCGCCCGTTGCGCCGCCGATCAACCCACCGATCAACGCACTTGCGCCGACAGCCAACAGCGCACCGATTCCCGGCAGCAGGAGCGCCCCCATTCCGGCAACCCCCAGCGATCCGAGCATCGCGCCCAGCGTACCGCCCACGATCGCGCCTTCATCCGGGCGTACATCATCATCAAGAATCTGAACTTCACCGTTTTCGGCTCTGGCGATCACGGCAGCATGTTTGATCCGCACGTAATCCAGTTCGCCAATCCGATCGTGAACGTCAATCAATGCTCCGCGTGTGGGCAGAACGAACATCAGGGTGTGTTTGCTGCTCATCGGGGAGTCCTTTCGTTGCCCGATCAAATCCAAGTCCAATCATGAACTACAATAGCGTGCTTGAGCCGAAAAAGATAGACTCCTAGTGAATTCGAACGGTTGGTCAAGGCGGTCAAGAAACGGGTGCGCCTATGGTTGTAATCGATATTGACCTGCTGCGTCAGGTTCAGTTATTCGAACTGATGGACGAGCAGGAGCTCACCGCCCTTGCCAGTCAACTCGACATCGAAGAATACCTTCCCGGTCAGGTGATCTTTTCGGCGGGCGAAGAAGGCGGCGAAATGTATCTCGTCGTCAACGGACGGGTTGAAATCTTTATGCGCGATCTCAGTTATGAGCGCGTCTCGATTGCCCAGATCGAACCGGGGGAAATTTTCGGGGAACTCTCCCTGCTTGATAACGCGCCGCGTTCTGCCAGCGCCAAAGCGCTCGATCATACGCGCTTGGTGGTGATCGACCGTGACGACCTGCTCGCGCTGATCCGCGCTCATCCCGCATCCGCGCTCGATATGATGTCGATGTTGGGGCGGCGCATCCGTCAAACCGACTTGCTCGTGAAAAGCCGCGTGATCGCCCGCAATGTCAACGAAGAAATGGAAGAAGATCAGCCGGGGATCGGCGTGCGGGTTGCCGATGCGCTCACACGGGTCGCGGGGGATGTACGCTTCGCTTATGCAAACTTCTTCTGGTTTGCCACGTGGATCGTGATCAATCTCGGTTGGATTCCCGGCGTTGAGCCGTTCGATCCGTTCCCGTTCGGGCTGCTGACGATGATCGTCTCGTTGGAGGCAATTTTCCTGTCGCTGTTCATCTTGATCAGTCAAAACCGCCAAGCCGAGCGTGACCGCGTGCGCGATGACATCGAATATCAGGTCAACGTGAAAGCCGAACTCGAAATTCGCCAGCTTCACGAACGTCTAGAAGACATCGAAGGCATGATGATCACGTTCTTCTCGCGGAATCATCACCGGCGCGCACCGCTTCCGCCGGATACTTCCCGCCAAGACCTCAACCGTTCATTCCTTCAAGACAGCGACTAAAGAAAACGAGTTAACGCAAAGACGCGAAGCGTCTCAAAATCGCGGACTCAACGTTGCGTCTTTGCGCTTGGCGTTGACACATGCCCCGGATTCCCGTATCCTTAACAACAAGATAGCTCATCCAGAGCAGGCGAGAGTTCCGGCTTTTTGACCCTGCGGCAGCCCCCGAAGCGTCGGGAAGGTGCTAATTCCGGCAGACCAGAATTTCCGGTCTGGAAGATGAGCGCGGACTTTTCCTAAGCAGTCACCCCCGCGCCGTTTCCAGACTTCACTGGAGCGGCGTTTTTTGTTTTGGAAAGGTGCGCGGCGTGGACAATGTGATTTTCTTGGGCTTGTGTGTCGGCGCGGTTGCGCTGTTGTTGATCGCCAATTATGTCGCCGTCCGGCGGCAGGAGCGGCGCGACACCATCGGATTAATGTCACCACCCACCGCATATCAGGCGGCGATCACGGACCCCGCCGTGATCGAGACTGCGCGAACTGACCCGGAAATCGTGCGGGCATACCAGCGCGGGAGCAAAATCGAGGCGATCAAGGTGCTGCGCCAGCGAACCGGACTCGGCTTGGCGGAGGCGAAAAAGGTGATCGATTCGGTGTATGCGGACATCGACACGAATATTCCCCTTCAACCCGTGACTCTCACCGCCGATGTGACGAGCGATCCCGAACTGATCGGGTATATGCAGCAGGGGCGCAAGATCGATGCGATCCGCCGCTACCGCCAGCTAACGAATGTCGGGCTGAAAGAAGCAAAAGACGCGGTTGAGCAGATCATGGGCAAGTGACGCGGACAAAAAGGCACGCGGCATGGAGACAGTATTTTTCTTAAGCATTGGAATCGGCGCGGCAGTACTGCTGGTGATCGTGAATTATGTGACGGTCGTTCGTCAAGAAGAGCGTTACGCCGACACGCTGGTGAATGTCATCAAAGAGACGCCGCCGATCAGCGCGGAAACACTGCAAGACCCGCAGTTCGTTGAATATATAGCGAAGGGGCAGAAAATTCACGCGATCAACCGCCTGCGTGAACTCACCAACGTAGGCTTGAAAGAGGCGAAAGAAGCAGTTGAAGCCTATTTTGAACGCTCGAATGTGCTGCTGAACGATGCACCGAAGAAAGCCCCACCGCACACCGTCTCGGATCACGGGCTGCGCCGTTTGATCGAACAGGGACGAATCGAAGAAGCCATCGAAGCGTACCGCCTGTTTACGGGAGTCGATGTGTATACAGCGCGGGATGCGGTTGAGCAGATGCGCACAGAGATATCGAGTCACTCGTGAGGTGAGCGAATCGGTTAAGAGGCACGCGGCATGGACACAATGTTCTTACTGGGCATTTACATCGGCGCTGGAACACTGATTCTGATCGCCGTTCTCACTGTCATCGTATGGCGGATGCGGCGGAACCTGCTGCGGAAATTGGCTGAGCGTGCACCGAAATTCAGCCGTGATCTGCTAGATGCGCTGCAGAAGGATGCACGATTTCGCCGGTATGTAGCATCGAGAAGAAAGATCGACGCGATTTGGCGCTTAGATGAATTGACCCATATGGGTTTGAAAGAGGCGAAAGATGCCGTTGATACCTACTTTGAACACGCGAAAGTGCCGCAAACCCGTAACCCCGCGCCAAAGAAAGCCCCGCCGCACACGGTTACGGATCACGGGCTGCGCCGCTTGATCGAACAGGGACGCATTGAAGACGCGGTCGAAGCGTACCGCCTGTTTACGGGAGTCGATGTGTATACAGCGCGGGATGTGGTCGAACGAATGCGTCAGCAGAGCAAAAACCAGCAGTAAAAGTACAGAAGGTTCACAAAACGGAGCAGGGCATGACCAACACGCCGACACGCTATAAAGATCGCAAGTACACCAACCGCCGCTATCTCGATGCGGTGAATGATCACATCGTTCTGTTTGATGGCGCGATGGGCACGAGCATCCAGCGCTATAACCTGACTGCCGATGATTTCGGCGGCGAACGCTACAACGGCTGTAACGATTACCTCGTCATCACCCGCCCCGATGTGATCGAAGCGGTACACGCTTCGTTTCTCGCGGTTGGGTCGGAAGTCGTCGAGACATGTACCTTCCGCTCGAACCCGCTCACGCTGGGCGAGTACGGCTTAGGCGACCGCGCCGAAGAAATCAACCGTGTGGCGGCGCAGCTTGCCCGCCGCGTCTGTGACCGCTTCGAGCAGGAAACGGGTATTCCGCGTTACGTCGCCGGATCAATCGGACCGAGCGGCAAATTACCGAGCGGCACGGATCCCGACCTCAGCAACATCACCTTTGACGAACTGGCGCAGATTTTCTACGTACAGGCGAAAGGGCTGGTCGAAGGCGGCTGTGATGTCCTCTTGATCGAAACCAGTCAGGATATTCTCGAAGTCAAGGCGGCGATCTGGGGAATCAACCGCTATTTTGAGGACTCAGGTACGCGGATTCCGCTCCAAGTGCAGGTGACGCTCGATACTGCCGGGCGGATGCTGTTCGGTACGGATATCGCCAGCGCCTTGACCACGCTCGAAGCGCTGCCGATTGACGTGATCGGGCTGAACTGCTCGACCGGACCGGAATACATGCGCGAACCGATCAAGCTCTTGACGGAAAAAAGCCGTTTGCCGATCAGCGTGCTGCCCAATGCAGGCTTGCCGATCAATGTCGATGGCGAAGCCGTCTACCCCATGGAACCGGATCCGTTCAGCGATATGGTGTCGGAGTTCACACGCTGGGGTGTCGGCGTGGTCGGCGGATGCTGCGGCACGCGACCGGAACATCTCGCCAAGCTGTACGCCAAAATTTACGGACACAGCTACCAAGAAGAGATCGAAAAACGCGCCGGACGCAAAGCCCCGCTTGTCCGCGAAGTCGATTTCCAGCCGAGCATCAGCAGCAACATGCGCGCCGTCCCGCTCGCGCAAAACCCCGTTCCTACGATGATCGGTGAGCGTGTAAATACACAGGGCAGCCGCAAAGTTAAGCAGCTTTTGCTCAACAATGACTACGACAGCGTGATCCCGATCGCCGTGCAGCAGGTCGAAAGCGGCGCGCACATGCTTGATGTGCAGGTTGCGCTCACCGAACGCACCGACGAAGCCGAACAAATGCGGACGCTGGTCAAGAAATTATCGATGGCGGTCGAATCCCCGCTCGTGATCGATGTCACCGAGCCGAGCGTTGCCGAAGCCGCGCTTGCGGTGTACCCCGGTCGCGCCATCATCAACGGCAACAATCTTGAAAACGGACGCGAACGTATTGATCAGGTCATGCCGATTGCGCGTAAATACGGCTCGGCGGTCTTGTCGATGACGATTGACGAAGACGGCATGGCGCATACCCGCGTCAAAAAGCTGGCGATTGCCCGCCGCATCACCGAAATTGCCGTCAACGATTACGGACTCGCCCCCGAAGATTTGATCTTCGATACGCTCACATTCCCGCTCACCACCGGGCAGGAAGAACTGCGCGGCAGTGCGCTTGAAACCATCGAAGCGATCCGCCTCATCAAAGCCGAACTCCCCGGCGTATCAACCGCCCTCGGCGTGAGTAACGTCTCGTTTGGCGTGACTCCGGCGGCGCGCGGCGTGCTGAACAGCGTATTTCTCTATCACGCGGTGCGGGCAGGGCTGGATATGGCGATTGTCAATCCGGCACATATCACCCCGTATGCCGAAATTCCCGAAGATCAGCGCAAATTGGCGGATGATCTGATTTACAACACGGATCAGGACGCGCTCCCGCGCTTTATCCAGTATTTCGAGCAGAACGATGTCAAGCTCGCCTCGCAGGGTGTCGAAGACCCAACGGCGACCATGACCGCCGAAGAAGCGCTCCACTGGCAGATTTTGCACCGCAAAAAAGAAGGCATTGAAGCGCTGATCGATAATGCCCTCACGCGGCAAGACCCGGTTGGCGTGCTGAATAATGTCTTGCTGCCCGCCATGAAAGAAGTCGGGGATAAGTTCGGTGCGGGGGAACTCATTCTCCCATTTGTGCTGCAATCCGCCGAAGTCATGAAAAAAGCGGTCGCCTACCTTGAGACATTCATGGAGCGCATGGAAGGCGTCACCAAAGGCACAGTCGTCTTGGCGACGGTCTACGGCGATGTGCATGACATCGGTAAAAATCTCGTCAAGACGATTTTGAGCAACAACGGCTACACCGTGCATGATCTCGGTAAGCAGGTTCCCGCGAATACGATCATCGAAAAAGCGCAGGAACTCGGCGCGGATGCGATCGGTTTGAGCGCTTTGCTCGTCAGCACATCCAAGCAAATGCCGCTGATCGTCAACGAATTGGCACGGCGCGGCTTAAATTATCCGGTGCTCATCGGCGGCGCGGCGATCAACCGCCGTTTCGGGCGGCGCATCCTGTTCCTTGAGGACAAGGACGCAGCTTACGAACCCGGTGTGTTCTACTGCAAAGACGCATTCGAAGGCTTGTCGGTGATGGATAAGTTGGTTGATCCGAACCAGCGCGAGGCATTCCGCGAACAAATCCACACGGAAGCTTACGCGGAAATGGATCGCCCTGTCCCCGTCCGCCGTGAACGGGTGTACGGTGCTAAATCGACCGTGCAGCCCGCGCCGGATGTTCCGACGCCGCCGTTCTGGGGTATCAAGACGATCCGCGAAATGCCGCTTGAGATCATCTTGCAGCACCTCCACAAGCCGGAGCTTTACCGCCTTTCATGGGGCGCGAGTAACACGCACGGCGCGGATTGGGTCAAACTGCAAGCCGAATTTGACGCGCGGCTGGATCGTATGGGGCGCGAAGCAAGCCGGAACAAATCGCTTCAGCCGCAAGCCGTTTACGGCTATTTCCCGGTCAACAGCGATGGCGACGATCTGATCGTGTACGATCCCGCACCTTTCCAAAACGCGAACGGTTCGACACCGGAACGCATCGAGATCGCGCGCTTCGCTTTCCCGCGCCAGCCGTTCGGGGAACATCTGTGCCTCAGCGATTATTTCCTGCCCGCCGAAAGCGGCGCAGTCGATACCATGGCGCTCCAGATCGTGACAGCAGGCGCACCCGCTACCCACTTCTTCGATCAACTGCAAGGGGCGGATAACTACAGCGAGGCGTATTTCTTCCACGGACTCGCCGTACAAACCGCTGAAGCGACCGCGACCTATGTCCATCAAACGGTGATCAATCGCGGCATGAACATTCCGGCTTCACGCGGCAAACGTTATTCGTGGGGGTATCCCGCCTGCCCGGATTTGAGCGATCACGCGACAGTGCTTAAGCTGCTGCCGAATGCCGCAAGCGAAATCGGCTTGCAGCTCACCAGCAGTTATCAATGGGTACCGGAGCAAAGTACCGCTGCGATCATCGTGCATCACCCGGACGCGAAGTATTACAGCGTTGGTGTGGATCGCGTAGAGCAGATTGAGAACGCGTAAACGCTTCTTTATGGATCTTGACGGCGCACCTGTTGTACTATGTCTGTAACGGATATATCCGCAGCAGATATACAGAAGGTCAGAGATGGCAAAAGCAGCACTCCCACCCGATGATTTGCTTCCGCTCACCCCGGCGGTTTTCCACATCCTGCTAGCGCTGGCAGATGGGGAAAAACACGGCTACGCCATCATGCAAGAGGTGGCGATGCTGACCAACGGAGATGTGAAGATGGGACCCGGCACGCTGTACGGATCGATCAAACGAATGCTGGAGGCGGGCTTAATCCGCGAAAGCGGAGAACGCCCCGATCCAGCACTCGATGACGAACGCCGCCGCTACTATTGTCTCACGTCGCGCGGGGAGCAGGTCGCTAGAGCCGAAGCACGCCGCCTTGAGTCACTGCTGCGCGCCGCACACACGAAGAAGCTGATCGGAGGCACAAGCGGATGAACATGCTGCGTGTTTCCGAACGTGCCTATCGTGCTCTGCTGATGCTGTACCCGCGCGCATTTCGCCGCGAGTACGGCGGGCAGATGCTTCAACTATTCCGTGATGTGTGCCGCGATGCGGTGCGTCAAGGTGGTGCGCTGGCGCTCATGCGCTGGTGGGGGACTGCGCTTTTCGACCTTCTGCAAACGGTCGTTGCAGAACATAGAAAGGTGTGGGTCAAGATGGGCAGCATTACACGTCAATCGTTCATTCAATGGAGTGGGCGGAGTTTCATCATCGCCGGAGCATTCTTTATCGCCGGTGCCTTCGGTCAGCTTCAACCCGGCGCGGCGGCTTGGGTCGCGATGATGACCGTCTACATGGCATTCCTCGGCACGAGCATGATCGCATACGGCTTAAGCGGGATGTTCGTGCGCTTTAACACGCAGTTGAATATGTTCGGGCGGTTGGCACTGCTTGCCGCGTTGATCGGCGCACTGGCGGCGGCGGTCGGGTGGGCGCTGATCGTGATCGCGCCGGGATCATTCTTCGGTGTTTTGATGGCAGGTTGGATGCTTCACCTGATGGGTGTCAGCGTTTTCGGCGGCTACGCAGTGACGACACACCTGCTGCCGCGTTGGAATTTCGCGCTGTTAATCGGAAGCGCGTTTCCGCTCTTGATCAGCCTGTATATCTTTCAGGGGATCACCAGCCTTACCCAAGCAGTGACGACTGGAGACAGCACGAACGTGACCTTCCTGTATATATTTCCGGGGTTCGTCACCAATGGGATGAATTTGGGCGCGTTTGCCGTCATGCTTTTGATCGGTGTGGGTTGGTTGGTAACGGGTGTGGCGCTTGAACGCAAATCAGATGCGGCGGCGCAAACGCTAACCGCGTAACACATGAGAATGAACCCCCACACGTTTTTCTACGTACAAAGCATGTAGAAGCAGGTGGGGGTCACATGACAAACTTGAATTTTGATGAAGCAGTCCCAACGATGGGACATCGTGATCGGCAGTTTCGCAGCATTTTTTCCGGGTTGATCCCGATCATCATCGGGGTGATTATTCTGATCAGCGGCACATATTTGTATCTCGACCGCTGGCATATGAGCCGCGTTGAGGCGTGCCAGAATGCGTTTTATTTTTATCCCAATGCGGCAGTGATCAGCCGCGTGGATCAAGTGCTGACGCAGCCATTCGGGATCATCGAAACACGGCTGGAAATGACCACGCCGGATGATCCGCAAACGGTAGAAAGCTGGTACAGCCGCAGTTGGGGCTTATATGTGCGGGAGCAGGTGCAGAACCGCGATCCTAACAGCAACCATCCATTTAGTATTCCGGCGCGTGGGTGGGAAATTGAGCCAGCCTCCGATGGCGGCGCGATCATCCATTTGACGGGATTTTGTCCATGACAGGTACTAAGCTCTGACGAAAGGGAATTTGTGTGACAGGTAAACGTTCAGTTGGAAAAGGGGCGATCGGTTGTCTTGTGATTGTGTTATCCGTGCTGGTGTGCGGCAGCGGCATGTTTCTAACATTTGATCGGGTGTGCTTGGAATATCTCCCTGCACGTTTGCCGCTTTACCCGAACGCGACGATCACGTTTAGGACGCACAACTTCATCACCGAATGGGGCATGGGGAATACCGTTTTTATCCTTGATACCGATGATGAACCCGATGCGGTGCGCGCTTGGTACGGCGTCCATACCGGGACATTCCTCCGCGAATCGCTGCAAAACCCGACGCTGCTCACCGATGTTCAACGCCGCATCGCCCGCGCTGATGTCACCGTGCAGCGCGCCGAAGACGGCACAGGTTCCATGATCACCCTGTTGGGTACGTGTGTAAACAACTAGACCGAAAGCCGACTATGCCAATTCTCCCCCTGCTTGATCGATTGAACGCGCCCCAACCGCTGCTGGCGGATGGCGCGATGGGAACGATGATCCATGCCCGCGTCGGTTCATCAATTGACGCCTGTTTCGACTCCTACAACCTCACCCGCCCGGAAACCGTGCTGGAAATTCATCGCGCCTATCTCGAAGCGGGCGCTGAACTGATCGAAACGAACACGTTTAGCGCCAACCGCCTCAAGCTGGCGGAATACGGATTAGAAGATCAAACCGCCGCGATCAACCGCGCCGGGGTAATTTTGGCGCGCCAAGCGATCACCGAAACGGGGCGTGAAAATATCTACGTCGCCGGGTCAGTCGGTCCCCTTGGTACGGGGCTTGTCCCCTACGGGCGATTAAAGCCCGAAGATGCCGCCGCGATCTTTCGTGAAAGCATCGTCGCGCTGGTGGATGCGGGAGTCGATGCGCTCCTATTCGAAACCTTCAGCGATCTCGATGAGCTTGTGGTGGCGATCAAGACGGCGAAAGAAGCCGCTCCCGCCACCCCGGTTATCGCTGAGATGACCTTTGGACCGGATGACCGTACCCGTATCGGATTCCCTCCGGCGCGAGTCGCACGCGATTTACACGCGGCGGGCGCGGACGTGATCGGCGTGAACTGCTCCGGCGGACCGTCTCAGATCAGCCGCGTGATTCAAGCGATGATGGCTGCCGTTCCTGAAGCGCGCACCAGCGCCATGCCGAATGCAGGGTTTCCCCAGAGCGTCAGCGGTCGCATGATGTACCCCGCCACAACCGAATATTTCGGCGATTTCGCCGCCGCGCTCAAGGCATTGGGCGTGCAGATCATCGGCGGATGCTGCGGCACGACCCCGGCGCATATCGCCTCCATGCGCGCCGCCCTTGATGATCCCACGCGCAAAACAACCGTGTTCCGCGTCAAGATCACCCGTCCATCGAGCGACACCGCCGAAGAATCCGCCGCCGCCGAAACCCCCGATACCGTCCCGCCCTCCGAGCTTGCGCGCAAACTCGCCGCAGGTGAGTTCGTCGTCACGGTCGAGATGGCACCGCCGCGCAGTCACAACCTCGACAAAATGGTTGATAACGCCCGGCTGCTCATGGATGCGGGCGCGTCGATGGTCGATATTGCCGACAGCCCGACGGCGCGGATGCGCGTGAGTGCGTGGGCGGCGTGTCACCTACTCGAAAACCGCCTCGGCGTCGAAACGATTCTGCACTTCCCCACACGCGGGCGTAATCTGCTCCGCATTCAGGGAGACTTGCTCGGCGCGCACGCGCTCGGCTTGCGGAATTTGTTCGTGTGCATGGGTGATCCAACCCGCATCGGCGATTACCCTGATGCGAACGATCATTATGATATTCCGCCGTCCGGCTTGATCCGCCTGACGAAAGAGAAAATGAACAGCGGAGTCGATCAAGCCGGGAACAGCATCGGCACGCCGACACGCTTCACCGTCGGGTGTGCGCTCAATATGGCAGCGCCCGATCTCGATAAAGAAATTGATGTGCTTCAAAAGAAGATCGCCGCCGGGGCAGATTTCGCGCTCGGTCAACCCGTCTTTGATCCGCCGCTCGCAGAGGCATTTCTCAAGCGTTATGCGGAGATCGCCGGGGAGCCGCTGCGGATGCCCGTATTGATGGGCGTGATGCCGCTCTACAGCCTCAAACATGCGCTTTTCCTGCATAACGAAGTACCGGGGATCACCATCCCGCAGACGCTCTTAAGCCGGATGGAAGCAGCAGGCGATCACGCCGCTGCCGAAGGGGTCTTAATTGCGCAGGAGCTTCTGCGCGAGATGCGCTCGATCATTCAAGGCGCGTATATCATTCCATCGTTCGGGCGTTACGAACTCGCCGCGCAGGTGATCGACGCGGTGCGGGTGGGGGTGTAGGGCGAAAGCCCTCTGTCTTTTTATGTCGGTTTATGTCGGTAAATGCGCCCGGTGCTTACCGTTTTCAAACGAGGAAGACGCCCTGTCATAACGTATTCGGGCGGCTTGCGAGATAAGGTTTAAGCCTGTTTAGCGCATGACCTCCCCGCCCCTCCGAATTCGGAGAAGGGACGGGGAGGGGCGAAACTTTACATCGCGTCCAAAATCTCGCGCCGCTTTTGATCGTATTCGTCCTGCGTGATCAAGCCCGCATTTTTCGCTTCTTCAAGCTGACGCAGCCGTTCCGTCAGCGAGTCACCCCCGCCGGGATTATCGACGGCGAAGCGTGCGCTTGGCGGCAGGTTATCGGCTTCAACGGTGGTTACCTGTGCCTTGCCGCTGGCGATCGCCTGCTCGACATCAATGCCGGTCATGTTCTGGATCATCTGCGCCATTCGCGGATCGATCGATACCGGAGCCGAGGTGGTATCCGCACGGGTGGAGGAGATACCCATCATATTCGCGTAGCGGCTGGTGGGATTGCTCATCGCGTAATTCATCGCGCGTCTGGTCACGCTGCGGCTCATGCCGCCCATCAGCAAAAACAACCCGATCAAGAACGGCACGACGAATGCGCCGATGCCGATCAAGAGGAAACGAATCTGTCCATCTTCGGTGAGCTGTTCCCGATCGCC
>CALBRY010000238.1 GCA_937927665.1 uncultured Chloroflexota bacterium | reverse complement strand
TAGCCTTTAACTGCGCCTGAGGTTAATCCGGAGAGAATGAAACGCTGCCCTAGCAAATAAATGATCAGCACCGGAAGCACCGTCAATACAATATCTGCCGAAACCAGATTCCAATCTTGTTGGTACTGCCCGAAGAAGTTATAAACGGCGAGCGTCATCGGCCAATAAGCGCTGTTGTTCAAGTAATAGAGAGGGAGGAGAAAATCATTCCAGACCCCGACAAAACTCAGCATGCCAGCGGTAACCACGACAGGCGTCAACAGTGGAAAGATGACTGAAAAGAATAGGCGGAGGGGTCCACAGCCGTCAATAATAGCCGCTTCATCAAGTTCTCTGGGGATCGCATCGACAAATCCGTAGATCAGAAAAACATTGAATGGAATCTGCGTCGCCGCATACAGAATGATGATGCCAAACTGCGTGTTAATCAGATGGGTAAGCTGCATGATTTTCGTCAAGGTAAAAAAGTTCAACGGCATCGCAATACCCATGACGAGGAAGAAATAGACGAACCGATTCAATGACGATTTATTCCGTGACAGAACATAAGCTGCCATCGACGACAGAATCGTGCTGATGATGGTTGCACTGGTGGCATACAGCATGCTGTTGACGAAGGTTTGCGCGAGTTTCCCGCGTTCAACTACGGTGATGAAGTTTTCAAAGTGGAGTGTCTCCGGAAGCGCTGCACTCATGGTGCGCGCTTGTGCAGAGTCCTTCAGCGAATTGACGATCACGAGGTAGACTGGAATAATCACCAGCAAGCAGAAGAACATCGCAATCAAATTATTCCGACTGGGAATGAGTATCTTTTTGTTGAGCAGCATAGTTACGCCTCAACCGGGTTGCGAGTGAGTCGGCGGACGATAAAGAAGCTAATGACGGTCATAAAGATGAATAAAACGCTGGAAAGCGCCGTTCCCACGCCGTAACGACCTTTGGAGAATTCATCAAAGACGGCAGTGAACACGACATCCGTTGTGTAACCGGGTCCACCCCCGGTCAAAACATACACGATGTCAAACACGCGCAAACCGTATAACAGGTTTAGGATAGTGACGACGGTAATCGCTGGTATCAGCAGCGGCAGTGTGATAAATCGCAAGCGATCAAGACTGCTGGCGCCGTCCATCTCAGCCGCCTCATAATACTCTTGGGGGATAGTCTGGAGTCCTGCCAGCAGGATGACCATGATATACCCGACACCTTTCCAAGTATCCACGCCAATGATGGACAGCATCGCAATATCAGGGTTCACAAGCCACCCTTGGGCAAGCCCATCCAACCCAACTGCCCGGAAAAATTCGTTCAAGATACCTGTTCGCGGATTCAGGATGGATCTGAAAATCAACCCAACCGCGATGGTCGGCAGTACCACCGGCAGATAGATAATCGTCCGATATAGATGCGCGAATCGTCGAATTCCAGAGCTGAGAAGTAGGGCGAGACCTAAGCCAATCAGGGTTTTTAACACGATCGTATATACGCTGAAAAACAGCGTATTCATGATGTAATCGGTATAATTTTCCGCACTTGAAAAAATGATTCTGAAATTGTCCAGCCCGACGAAATTCACTTCAGTCGAGTAGCTGTTCCAGTCGGTGAACGAATATGCGATCCCCATGAAACCCGGCAAAACGACAAATACAGAATATAAGGCGAGTGCCGCAAGCGTAAAGTAGAATGGATAATTCTTGTTTTTCATCTTGATTTCCTACTGCTGATTTCAAGCTGTGTGGATGAGAACCTAAACATTTCGTGGGGAGTATCTGCCTTGCAGGGATGCGCCTTATCGCATCCCTGCAAGACGATTCTTTCATAGGGACGGCATTCATACCGTCCCCGTTCTTGTTTAGGCGCTCCCGGTTCATGCCTAGGGTATCATCGGAGCTATCTGCTGCTGCGCGGTGTTATTCACCCCATGCCGGATCAGACGCGGCTTGCGCCATTTGCGCACGACGTTCGTCAATGCTCACCAGAACATCAAGCGGTTCCATGTCCCCAATGAACATGGCTGTCAAGTCTTGTCCGATGTCCATCCACTGCGGATTGACGTAGGTCACTGCTGTCTGGTAGACCGTACCGCGGCTCTCTGCTGCGAACGACTCCAGAAATTCCTGCTGACTGGGAAGGAGGTCATAAGTCAGTCCTTCAAAAGGCAGCGTTGGCATCGTCGGATCATGATCGATGAGGTATTGCAGACTTTCTGGGCGCGTGAGGAAATCAAAGTACTGCTGCGCCTCGGCGATATGATCTGAACCTGTGTAGATGAATTTGGTCGGACCTGCGGGATTGACATTCAGATTTTGATTATCTGCCAGTGGCATCACGAAGTAGCCGAAATTGTCGGGGTCGACATCGGGATAGTCTGCCGCGATACTCTGTGGACCGGTTAAATTGAACACGGACATTGCATAATCGCCGCTTGCCAGCGCTTGCGTGGTCATATCGTAGGTATCTGCCAGCGCATTATCGCCAAAGCAGCCCATATTGTAGAGTTCGTTCAACTGCTCCAATACGGTGAGCATTGTGGGGTCGTCAGCAAAAGTGGTTTCGTTGGCATTGAGCGCCGCTGCCAAGCCCGGCGTGACTTCCTCATAACGCGGTCCCAGCTCCGGGAACCACAAAACATGATGCCATCCAGCGGCAACCGGCTCAAATAGGGGAATAATCCCAACGCCTAGGAGCGTCTCGCAAACTGACCGGAATTCCGCGTAGGTGGTGGGGACACTCAGGCTGTGATCCTGAAAGATAGTCTTGTTGTAGTTAACAACCCACGTCGTGCCCAGAGTATTCCAGAGTGTCAACCCATAAACTCTGCCATTGACGGTTGATTGAGCGGCAACGAGGGGGTCCATCCGCTCAACCCATGCCTGATCGGTTAAATCCACGGCGTTGACTTCAACATTGTAGTTGATGATCAGGTCAGTAACACCGCTTTGCCCGCCGAAGATGTCGGTTGCTTCGCCGGTGTTCAAGCGGGTCTGCAACAGAGTAAAATACTGGTCAGACGGAATAATCTGATAGTCAATATGGATGCCCGTCTCTTGCTCGAACTGCGCACCCAATTCCATTTCAGCATCGTGTATCCAGTCCTGGCTTGCCATATAGGTCAGGGTCACTGAGGTCTGTGCCTGAATGCTGCCCACGACGAGAAGCGTTAACAGCCCGAGAACGATGAAGGTTAGCTTTTTCATGATGTATCAATCTCCATAGCGTTTCTAAATGGATAATGTTTGAGACTTCGAAACCACAGCAGACACCCCTGTTGGAATGACCTGCGATGCCCGGAAACAGGCAAATAAAACACTATCAGGTAAACTCCACCGTTGACCTTTCTCCAGAAACTCTGGGTGTAACGTGTTAAGCAGACTCGTACCTAAAGTTGAAGCGGGGCTATCTCACCTCCTGTGTGCTTTCCCGTACAACAAGTTTTGGTGACACCAAAATCTGCTTGGTGAGAGGCTGCTCAGTTGTCATCATCTCCGTCATCAGGAGAGTCGCTTGATAGCTGATTTCATAGGGTGACCATTCGAGTGTCGTCAGCGATGGCGTAACGACATTGGCGAAATTACCTCCAAAACCGACTGCCATGACCGAGCAATCTTGGGGGACTGTGCGACCACGTAATGCTAAGGCTTTGATGCTGCCAGCCGCCGTCAGATGGCTTACGGTAATGATGGCTGTCAACTCAGGATTCTCCTGAAGCAAATCATTTGTTCCCTCAAAACCCTCTTCAACGCTGTTCAGACCAATCTCGCGGTAACAGCGTCGCACGCCATATTTGTTAAGTGCTTGTGCATAACCATCGAGTGAGCGAACTGCGGGACCTATTCCCGTTTTGCGCCAAGATTCGGGGTAAGTCAAAAAACCAATATTCTGGTGCCCTAACCCAGTCAAATACTCGAAGGCGCGAAGCATTGCATCTTCAAAATCAAGATCAATAAAACTTAGACCGTCCAAGTCAGCGCACCGCCCAATCATGATGAAGGGGTAAGTGTGTTGACGAAGGAGATTGACGCGCCAATCATCCATACGAACCTGCAACAGGATGAGTCCATCAATCTGATTGCTT
>CALBRY010000237.1 GCA_937927665.1 uncultured Chloroflexota bacterium | reverse complement strand
AGGACAGGGCATGCCCTGTCCCTACAATGCGGGGTGAGGCTTGGTGTTATCCGCAGCGTTTCTTTGACCATTTGTCATGCTCAGTCACGCATCCAACTACCGTATAATCGCTGCACCGTTTAACGGACGGCGGGAGTTGGGGTCGTTTCATGACGTTGGAGATGTGGGTTACGCTTGCGATTCTGGCGATCGCGCTGGTGCTGTTTATCACCGAGGCGATTCGCCTTGATCTCGTCGCGCTAGGGGTGACAACCGCCCTGATGCTGACGGGCATCTTGAATGTAGAAGAAGGATTAGCGGGCTTTTCGAATAAGGCGGTGATCAGCATCGCGGCGCTGTTTGTCGTTGGCGGCGCTGTTTTCCAAACAGGGCTGGCGGGCATGATCGCGGCGCGCATTTTGAAAGCCGCCGGAGGAAACCCGGCACGGCTGATCGTGATCTTGATGGTATCGATCGCGCTCATGTCCGCCTTTATCAGCTCGACCGGCGTTGTTGCGCTGATGCTTCCGGCGGTGGTAAGTCTTTCGCGCAGTATGAAAATCAACCCGTCCAAGCTGTTGATCCCGATGGCGTACAGCGCGCTGCTCGGCGGGTCACTCACGTTGATCGGCACGCCGCCTAATCTGCTGGTTTCTGAAGTTTTGCGAAATGATGGGCTGCCGCCCTTCGAACTTTTCAGCTTCGCGCCGATCGGGTTGGTGCTGCTGGCAATCGGCGTTGTTTATATGCTGCTGATTGGTAGACATCTGCTGCCCGATCCAAAGATCGACAGCGGCACGCAGTCCGTGATCACCCCACATGAGTTATTCCGGTTGTATGAACTGCCGGGTAATCTGTTTCGCGTGCGCGTGCAAGATGATTCGCCGCTGATCGGGCAGACGATCGGAGCGAGCAACCTCCGCAGTGATTTTCGGCTCACGGTCGTTTCGATCAACCGCACCTCCGGCAGCACGCGCGCCATCTTATCGATCTTGAATCGCAACGGAAACGGCGGAAGTTATCATGTACCGCCGCCAGAAACTTTGCTCGCCGCAAACGATTTGATTTTGATTCAAGGAGATGGGGAAGATGTATCGCGCGCAACCGGTGCGCTCAAGCTGGCGTTGATCGCCGCCATGCCGGTTGTCGAAAATGACATCATCACCAATGAAGTCGGGATCGCTGAAGTTTTGCTGCGTCCGCGTTCGTCGCTCATCGGCAAAACGATCGCAGATGTGCGCTTCGCCTCAAACTATCACCTGACGGTGCTGGATGTCAAACGCCCCGGCGCGGATTCCACGATTGGCGTAAAAGAAACGCCGCTCAAATTTGGGGATGTGCTGCTGGTGCAGGGCGAATGGAAAGATATTTTCGCACTCAAGCAGCTTCGCTACGATTTTATCGTGATGGGGGAATACGAAGCGCTTCAGCTTGGCGCATTCACGCGACCGGAAAAAGCGCCGCTCACACTGCTCGTCCTCGGCGGAATGATCCTGCTGGTCGCGCTAAACGTGCTCGATCTCGCCCCCGCCAGCCTGCTCGCGTCGTTGATCGTGATCGTGACTGGCTGTATCAGCGTAGACGATGCGTATGAAACGATCGATCTCAAGACGCTGTTTCTGATGGCGGGCATGATCCCGATGAGTACCGCGCTGGCGAAAGTTGGGCTGGTTGATGTGGTCGCGGTGCAGTTCGTCGGCGGTCTGGGATTGGGTGGACCAACTCTGGTGCAAGCGGGATTGTTCATGCTGACGGTTATGTTGACACAGGTGCTTTCAAACACCGCAACAGCGGTATTGATCGCGCCGTTAGCGCTGGCATCGGCGCATCAACTCGGCATACAGCCGCAAGCGCTCCTGATGACGGTCGCCGTCGCGTCATCGATGGCGTTTGCAACACCGATCGCCTCGCCTGTGAATACGCTGATCATCAGTACGGGGAATTATCGATTCCGCGATTTTTTGAAGGTGGGTATCCCGTTGATCATCGCGGCGCTGTTCGCGGCACTCTTGATCGTGCCGATTCTTCTGCCATTTTGATGGGTTGTTTAAGAAGAAGGAGCGCGGCGAAAATCTCGCTGCGCTCCTCTGTTTGTTAGCTCGTGACGGTTCGCAGATGGAAGGACTTGGGACGGGTTAAGCTCTCGTAACCCAAAATGGAGAGGGTACAACCGCGTCCGCTGTCTTTGACGCCTGTCCACGCCAATTCGGGATCGAGATAATCACAGCGATTCATGAACCATGTCCCCGTGTTGACCTGTTCGCCGATCTGAATCGCGGACTCGACATCCTGCGTCCAAATAGAGGCGGTCAACCCGTAGCGACTGTCATTCATCAGCGCGATCGCTTCGGCGTCATCTTTGACCTTCATGATTCCCATCACAGGTCCAAAACACTCCTCGGTCATGATCTCCATACGGTGATCGACATTTACGAGGATTTGCGGCGCGAGATAGGCTGTTCCCGCTTGATCTGCCGGAAACCATGCCGGATCGATCAAGGGTTGTGCGCCCTGTGCGATCGCCGCGTTGATCTGCTGGCGCACGGCATCGGCGGCACGGGCACGCGCCAACGGTCCTAACGTCGTCGCCGGATCAAGCGGACTGCCAAGGACATAGGTTTTGGTCAGGTCAACCGCACCGGCAACAAATTGATCGTATACGGCTTGATGCACATAGACGCGCTGAATGCCGCAGCAGGATTGACCGCTGTTGAACATCGCACCATCTACGACATTTTCGACGGCGTGGGCGAGATCAACATCGGCGCAGACGTAAGCAGGATCACTGCCGCCGAGTTCCATCCCTGACGCGATAAAACGTCCGCTGGCGGCGGCTTGCACGGCATGACCACCCGCAACCGATCCCGTGAAAGCGACGAAATCAATGCGACTATCCGCGACGATGCGCGCGATGTCGTCGTGGGTGGCGTGCAAATGCTGAAAAACGCCGTCAGGCAGTCCGGCGGCGCGGAATGCTTCGGTGTATCGTTCGGCAACCAGCGGCGTCTGCTCAGAATGCTTGATGATGACGCTGTTTCCCGCCATGATCGCCGGAATGATCGAATTGACGGAGGTCAGATAGGGGTAGTTCCACGGCGCTAACACCAAAATCACGCCGAGCGGTTCACGCCGGATGAACCGCTGAAAGCCGTCTTTGGGGTGCGCGGGAATATCGCTGAGCGCGTCCGGCGCAATCGCGATCATGTGGCGGGCGCGTTCCTGAAAGCCGCGCTTGATCTCAAAGGGGCTGTAACGGATGGGACGCCCCATTTGCATCGTCAGTTCGGCGGCGACCGCATCGACGTGATCGAGCATGAACTGAACCATCCGCTCACAGATGGCGGCGCGTTCGGCGATGCTGGTCTGCTTCCATGCGCGCTGTGCTTCGACCGCCGCTGACAGCGCACGCTCGATCTGCTGCGCGTCCGCCAATTCACGCTGCACATAAATCGATCCATCCACAGGCGAGATTGTCGTTTGCAGTTTCGACATGATCTACTCTGGTGTGGTGTAAGCGGAGGTGATGCCGCCATCGACCAAGAAATTCGCGCCGGTGACGAACGAGGATTCATCCGAGGCGAGGAACAGCACCGCGTTGGCGATCTCTTGCGCTTCGCCAAACCGTCCCATCGGGATATGCACGAGTCGGCGCTGTTTCTTCGCGTCGGTGTTCAGGTACTTCATCAGCAGTTCGGTACGCAGCGGTCCGGGACACAGGGCATTAACGCGGATATTCTCACGGGCGTGGATCGCCGAGAGTTCGCGCGTCATCGAAAGCACTGCGCCTTTGCTCGCCGTGTACGCGAGTTGGGGAGTCGCCGCGCCTAATGTCGCCACAAACGAGGCGGTATTGATGATGCTGCCGCCACCCGCACGACGCAGCGCGGGAATCCCATACTTGCAGCCCAGAAACACGCCTTTGACGTTGATCTGCATGGTCAAATCCCACACATCCTCGGTGGTATTGATGGCGTCATCGTCATCCGCGTGGCTGATTCCGGCATTGTTGAATAACACGTTCAGCAGTCCGAATGTTGATTCGGTGGTGTGAATCATGCGCTCGCAGTCGGCGGCTTTGGAGACATCGGCGCGGATGAATAACGCTTTACCGCCCGCCGACTCGATCTCGTGTACGGTTTTTTGCCCCGCTGCCTCGTTAACATCAACAACGGCGACCGAAGCGCCTTCTTTGGCGAACAACAGAGCGGTGTGATAACCGATGCCGCTGCCAGCGCCGGTGATTAAAGCAACCTTGTTTTGCAGACGCATCTTCAATATGTCCTCTCGGTGATTAGATCTGTTCAAAATAACGTTTGCGTTCCCAGTCGGTTACCCAACGGTTGAACGCGCTCACTTCGGTGCGGAAGAAGTGAGTATAGTGTTCAACAACTTCTGCCCCAAAAACGCGGCGGGTAAAATCACTCTTGGCGAAAATATCGACGGCGTGTTCCAGCGTATAGGGAACACGCGGCAAATTCTGAGCCTCGTAGATGTTTCCTTCAAAAATGGGTGGGGGTTCGATCTTGTTGGCGATGCCATCTAAGCCGGATGCGACCGCCGCCGCGTAAGCGAGATATGGATTGCAGTCCGCGCCGGGAATGCGGCATTCGATACGTAAACTGTTTCCCTTGCCAACGACGCGGAATCCCGCCGTGCGATTGTCATAGCTCCACGCGATGCGCGTTGGTGCCCATGAAAAATCGATATAGCGCTTGTAGGAATTGATGGTCGGCGCATAGAAAACCATCACTTCGGGAACGTGTGTCATCCAGCCGCCCAAGAACCAGCGGAAAATATCCGAGCCTTCGACGGGTCCTAATTGGCGATCACCGACAAACGTATTGGCATCATTTGCCCATAAGCTGAGGTGAATGTGCGAACTCGATCCGGCGGTTGCGTCCGGCGTGGGTTTCGCCATAAAACTGACGCTCAAGCCGAGACGTTCGGCAAGCTCTTTGAGGCACTGCTTGAAAACGATATGGCGATCCGCCATCGTCAAACCATCGGCATAGCGCACATTGAGTTCGTGCTGTCCGTGTCCCCATTCGCCTTTCGAGTTTTCGACCGGAACGCCGGAATACTTCAAATGGCGGCGCGCTTCCGCCGTAAATTTTTCCTGCCGCGTGCCTTGCAGCATATGATAATCTTCGATGTACCAGCCGAGCGGCTCAAGGTGATTGTATTCTTTTTCGGCGGCTTTCTTGTACGAATCCTCATAAGCGTAATATTCAAGTTCGGATGCTGCCATCACCTGATAACCCTGTTGGGCGGCTCCGTCTAGCTGCCTCCGCAAAATCGAACGCGGGGCGACATTGATATGTTCGTGGGTGCGTTCGTCTTTGACATCGCACAACACCATCGCTGTTTTATCCAACCATGTGGCAATACGGAGGGTGTTCATATCCGGCACAAGATGAAAATCGCCGTAACCGTGTTCCCAATTGGCGAACTGATAGCCGCGAACAGGTTCCATTTCCATGCTGGTGGTGAGTAAATAATCGCAGGCGTGCGTGCCCGCGCTGGCGATCTCCTGCACGAAAAATTCGGCATCGATGCGCTTCCCCATCAGACGTCCGTAATGATCGGTAAAACCGAGTACGATCGTCTCGATTTCTCGCTGATCGACCAGCTCAGTAAGTGAATCTAAATTCAGCATTCCATGTATTTTCGTCATGCGTCCTCTGTCCCTGTGCTGCGTTGGCTTGTCGGCTTATGAAGTGGAACAGTTTAGGCATTTTGCGCGGAGATGCAAAAAAGCCATCGGGAAATCCGATGGCTTCTCTCATTTAGGAGGGTTTGACGCGCAGTTCGCGCGGCGCTTCTGGCGGGATTTGGTTTGCGGATAAGCGTTTATTCCGCAAGCGGAGGCTGTTGGAGACAACAAACACCGAGCTAAACGCCATCGCGCCAGCGGCGAGCATGGGGATCAACAGTCCGAGCATCGCGACCGGGATCAAAACAACGTTGTAGCAGAATGCCCAGAACAGGTTTTGATGGATCGTCCGCATTGTTTGACGGCTGAGAAGGAGGGCGCGCGGCACACTGCGTAAATCGCCGCTGATCAAGGTGAGATCGGAGGCTTCGATTGCGACATCTGTTCCCGTGCCGATGGCGATTCCGACATCCGCTTGCGCCAGTGCAGGTGCGTCGTTGATCCCGTCGCCAACCATCGCCACCCGCTTACCATCCGCCTGAAGCGACTTGATCGCCTCGGATTTCTGGTTGGGCAGCACATCCGCCATTACGCGATCAATGCCAACTTCACGCGCGATCGCGGCGGCGGTCTTGGCGTTATCCCCCGTGATCATCACGACATCGATTCCAAGCTGGCGAAGTTGTGCGATCGCTTCGGCAGAGCCTTCTTTGATCGTATCGGCAATTCCGACCAACCCGGCGATCGTCCCGTCGATTTCGATCACGATCACGGTACGCGCTTTTTCTTGAAGCTGCGCGACCATATCTTGATGATCCGCGACCGGGATATAACGCGGGCTGCCCACGCGCACGCTCTTTCCTTCAATATTGGCGCGAATGCCTAGACCGCTCTCCGCCTCAAACGCGGCGGGCTGAGTCAGCGTGAGTTTGCGGGCATTTGCGGCATTCACGACTGCTTGCGCGAGTGGGTGTTCGCTGGCACGTTCGGCACTCGCCGCAATTCGCAGCAGCATATCCGGGTCTGTGCCATTGAGCGGAATCACATCGGTTACAGCTGGTTCGCCGCGTGTGATCGTGCCTGTTTTATCGAGCGCGATCGCTTTGATGCGTCCGGCATTTTCGAGCGATTCGCTGTTCTTGAATAGGATACCCATTTCTGCGCCGCGCCCCGTCCCAACCATGATCGCGGTTGGAGTGGCTAAACCGAGCGCGCACGGGCAGGCGATCACCAGCACGGCGACGGCGTGAACCATCGCTTCGGTGAAAGTCGCGCCGCCGAGCAGCAGCCAACCGACAAACGTCAGCGCCGCCAGCGCAATGACGATGGGGACAAAAATACCCGACACTTGATCGGCAACACGCTGGATCGGTGCTTTCGAGGCTTGTGCGTTTTCGACAAGGCGAACAATCTGCGCTAGCGCTGTTTCTGAACCGACGCGCCGCGCTTCGACGATCAAGCGCCCCTGCTTGTTGATTGTCGCGCCAATGACCGGACTGCCGACCGTCTTTTCGACCGGGAGGCTTTCGCCCGTCAGCATGGATTCATCGGCGGACGAGCGTCCTTCGATCACGATCCCGTCTACAGGCATTTGTTCGCCGGGGCGCACCACGAGCACATCCCCCGCCAGCACTTGATCCGCCGGAACGGTGACTTCTTCGCCGTCGCGCAGCAGAGTTGCTGTTTGCGGCGCAAGATTCATCAAGGCGCGGATCGCTTGGCTGGTCTTGCCTTTGGCGCGGGCTTCGAGCAGCTTACCGAGCGTGATCAAGGTGACGATGACAGCGGCGGTTTCAAAATAGACATGATCACCGATGTTCGGGATGCTGAACATGATCCCGATCAAAACGGCGATGCTGTAGATGTACGCGGCAAGCGATCCCATCGCGATCAACGTGTCCATATTGGCGGTGCGGTTGCGAAGCGCCTTCCATGCGCCGACGATGTACTGCCGCCCGACGATGAATTGTACGGGTGTCGCCAGCAGGAAAAAGATGAACGGAAACCCTGACCACGCGAGAAAACTAAACGGCGATTCCGGCGCGGACATCATGCCCGCATGCCCCGCCGGGAGACTTGCCATATAAACGTCACGCGCCATACTCAAAAGGAACAGCGGCAGGGTAAAGATCACGCCGATGAGCAGCATTCGCTCCTGTCGCGCCACTTCTGCCTGACGCGCGGCGCGTTCGGCATCTTCGGGGACGGCGGCGGCGCTGGTATCGATCACCCCATATCCGGCATTCTCGACAGCGCGCACCAGATCGGCACGGCGGGCAAGACCGGGAATATACGAAACGGTCGCTTTTTCGGTCGCTAGGTTGACGGTGACATCCAGCACGCCGTTAGGCTTCTTGAGGGCGCGTTCGACATTACGCACGCATGAGGCGCACGTCATGCCTGTGATCGGCAGTTCAAGCGACGCCTGAGCGACGGTGTATCCGGCATTCTCAACACGGCTGATCAGGTCAGGGACACTGACGGCAGACGGATCAAAGGAAACAGACGCCTTTTCCGTCGCGAGATTGACATTGGCAGCGTCAACGCCTTCGGTGCGGGTGAGCGCACGCTCAACATTACGCACGCACGAAGCACAGGTCATCCCCAGAATTGGCAGGTCAACCTGCTGGAGCGTAGGCGCGGGAGAAGTAGTATCGTTCATTGGTTGTACTCTGTCATAGAACGGCGGATTTTCCACTCGTTTGAAGTGTAACGAAGTTTACGTAACGCTGTAGTGACGCGCAGCATGAATTTTACTTGCGCGTGTCATCATAATACTTAAGAAGGGGTCAAGGACGCATGTCTTACGCATCGGAAGGATATCTATGATTCAACGTGCGGCGCGGGGGTGCGCCTTACTGACATGCTTTCTGATTCCCGTTTGGTTGAGGCTTCCGTTCGTTGCGGACTCCGCGCTGGCGGATTATTACGTTTCCCGTTTTCTGATCCTGCTCCCCGCGCTGGCGACGATTGGCTTATGGACGCTGACGGGCTTTCGCGGATGGAACAAAGGCGGCAGATGGCGGCACATCAGCATCATCGCGGTGCTTCTGCTCGCCGTATGGGGCGCGGCATCGACTCAATGGGCGTTCATGCGCCAACTTGAGCCGGAAGTCGGCATCAATGCGGCGATCGGGTTGATGGTGACGGCATTGTTCGCGGCGGCGGTGAGCAGTCTTGCACTTTCGCCGCGTTCGGTGACAGGCATACTGGCGATCGGGTTGTTGTTCAACGCGCTGATCGTGATAGGACAGGCGGCAAATCAGGGGTGGCTTGGGCTGCGCTTTCTCGGTGAATTTGAAATTGAAGCAGGCTTCAGGGGCATTTCGATTTTGCGCGCGGACGGTATCGAGTACGTCCGCCCGTATGGTCTGCTGCCGCATCCGAATATGACGGCGGGCGCACTGGTGATCGGCACGCTTGCGGCGGCGGCGTGGATCGGGTCAGAGCGGCGGGCGATCCGATTTGCGGCGGCACTGCTGACCGGACTCGGCGTGCTGGCGCTGCTGCTCACATTTTCGCGGGCGGCTTGGGGCGGCTTGGCAATCGGCGGGATCGTGCTTGCGCCGATGCTGCTGCGGCGTGCGTGGAAGAATCCGCCGGTGCGAAGTGCGGTTGTTCTGGCGGCGGGTGCGGTGCTGCTGGCGGGCGGGTTTGTGTTGGCGCAGTATACGCCGCTGGTTCTGGCGCGGACGGGTCAGATCGAGGAATCGATTGAGATGCGGTCAGTGGCGGATCGACTCGTGTTTATCGACTTTGCGATGCGTTCCATTTCTGAGCGCCCTTTTCAGGGCGTCGGGATCGGAAATTTCCCATGGCGGACAAGTTATTTTATTGTGGAGACGTTTTACGATCTGCGCGGGGATAACGTCCACAACATTTTTCTATCGGTGTGGGCGGAATTGGGGACGGTCGGGTTGGTGTTATTTCTGGTGGGGATCGGCGCGGGGTTGATCGGCGCGATTAGCAGCACCCGATCAGATGGATCGATGCACCGTGCCGCATTGGTGGCGATTGTATTGGCGTTGTTGGGAATCGGGTGGCTGGATCACTATCCGTATTCGATTCTCCACTTTCAGATCGCGCTGTGGGGGTGCATCGGGATTAGTTCGTATAATGTCAGGTATACGCAGTAATCCCGATTCTAGTCCATTCAGCGCTTTGGTTTGAAGCGCTCATCCGGATCGCGGTACTCCGTATGTATCCGCGTTTCTTGATGCGGTCTGCCGGGCAGAACCCAATTTCGGCGGCGCTGTTCCGGCAGCGGAATTTCACGCATCGGGACATTGCGACCGGGAAGCGTTCGAGGTCCGCGCGCCGAGGCTGCACGAATTCCGTGCGGCGGATCTT
>CALBRY010000236.1 GCA_937927665.1 uncultured Chloroflexota bacterium | reverse complement strand
TTATACGGTAGTTGGATGCATGACTGAGCATGACAAATGGTCAAAGAAACGCTGCGGATCGCACCAAGCCTCACCCCGCATTGTAGGGACAGGGCATGCCCTGTCCTGTGGGCGGCTGATAGGGGTACACATTTGAGCAACCCGCATAGGGAATGTCCCTCTACCCGCTTGGTGGGTGAGGGGACTGTGCGGATCGCCCGCTTTTAGGTGTCATAGATGCGATTTCGGCTGCGCGGCGACGACGACGAAATTACTTTCCAGACTGCCCACATCAACCAGTGTTTGCTCGATCTGGATCAACATATCCAGCACCGTTTGAGCCTCATCATCGTCTTGATGGAAATTCCCCGCAATTCCGGCGAGCAAAAATTGTAGGATCGTCCCGCCCGCATCGTTGCAAACCTGAATATCAAAATACTGCTCAACGACGCTCAAGACCTCAGCGGATCGCACCGCCTCGGATGGATCGGCGGCGGCGACTTCCGCCGGGTTAGGTATCTGCGGCACAAGCTGATACGGCGGGCTTCCCGGCACGAACGAGCGCAAATACACCGGCGGAATCAGCGCGTGCGCGGCAGTGAGTACCTGTTTTTGGCGGCGTGTGAACGCAAACCGCGTCGGACCGACATATTCGCTGAAAAACAGCCACCCTTTCGGTTTGAGCGTCCGCGTGATCGCCTCACACATCGTTTCCAGCGCCTCAAGATGATGCAGCGCATCCTCCACCCAGACAGCATCATAGGTCGCGGCTGGAAATTCATGCCGCGTGATGTCGGCGGCGGTGTAGGTGATATGGGTATATCCCGCTTCGGCGGCGCGCCGCTGTGCCAGTTCAACCGCCGCTGGTGCAATATCATATGCATCGCATGCCGCAAACGCGTTCAGCGCCGCTAACCGCCGCTCCAATGCGCCTGATCCGCTCCCTAAGCTCAAGATGCGCGCATTCGGCGCATTCGCTCCCATAAACCGCCGCACGAAGTATTCCACCCAATCGGCGTAAGGTTCGCCGCCAACCGAGCGGCGGTTGACGTATGCCTGAACTCTCGGCAGTGCGCGCCAATAGATCGCCTGATTTTCTTTATACATCAGGTGTTCTGACCACCAATCGATCACGCGTTCTTCCGCGTCCGCGCCGGTCTGCTCCCGGTCTGATGATGTACTTGGGGTATCTGTCATGGCTGTTTGTCGTACTTTCTCAAAATTGCGGCGATCTGTTCGGATGCCGTCCCATCGCCAAACGGGTTTTTGACCCGCGCCATCGCTTGATACTGATCCGGATGATCGAGGAGTGTTTGCGCGCCAGCCGTGATCGCTTCAATGCTCGTGCCAACCAATCGCGCCGTTCCCGCTTCGATTGCCTCCGGGCGTTCGGTTTTCTGGCGCATCACCAGCACAGGCTTTCCGAGCGCCGGAGCTTCTTCCTGCATCCCGCCGCTGTCGGTCAGCACGAAATACACGCGGTCGAGCAGCGCTATTAAATCAGGATAGGGCAGCGGTTCGATCAAGTGAATGCGCGCGTGATTCGCCAGCAGACGAAACACAGGTTCGCGCACATTCGGATTCAGATGCACCGGATAGATCAGCCGTACATCAGGATTCCGCCGCGTGATTTCCAGCAGCGCATGGCAGATATTTTCAAACTCTTTACCAAAGCTCTCGCGGCGGTGCGCCGTGACCAGAATCAAACGCTCACCGGGGCGATCCAGCGGAATATCGAGCGAAAGTTTGGGCGCGCGTTTGATCGTCCATTGCAGCGCATCGATGACGGTGTTTCCGGTCATATGAACATTTTCAGCGGGGATACCTTCCCGCAGCAGGCGATCACACGCGGCGGCGGTTGGCGCAAAGTGCAGCGTCGAAAGGACAGTGATCACCCGCCGGTTTGCTTCCTCCGGGAACGGACTCTGCAAGTCATCGGTACGTAATCCCGCTTCGAGATGTCCCACCGGAATCCGGCGGTAAAATGCCGCCCATGCGGCGGCTAAGGCGCTGGTTGTATCGCCCTGTACCAGCACAAAATCCGGTTTTTCGAGCGAGATCACCCGATCGACTTCCTGCAAGACGCGGCTCGAAAACTGCGGGAGCGACTGCTCCGGCTGCATCAGATTCAAATCATAATCGGGGACGATCCCGAACCACGCCAACACCTGATCAAGCATCTGGCGGTGCTGCGCGGTGACACAGGTGATTAAGTGCACCCATGACTGCTCTTTTAGGAGCAGGATCAGCGGCGCAAACTTGATCGCTTCTGGACGCGTTCCAAAGACGAGCAGTAATCGCAGCAAAGTCTCCCCTCACACAACGAAATGTTTCGCGCCGCTCGGTGCTTCTGTGACGGTGGAGTGTTGGCGTTTGGCGAACATGCTTTCGATAAGTTTTGCGCGCTGATCCCATGTGTTTTCGGCGGCGATTTGTTGGCGCATCCGGGCATTTTCAGCCGAATGGTCTTGCAGCGCCCGCCGGATTTGATCGAGAAATTCATCATGAGATGCGGCGGGATACACAACGGCACGATACGCCGCCATCTCCGGTAGATCGCTGCAT
>CALBRY010000235.1 GCA_937927665.1 uncultured Chloroflexota bacterium | reverse complement strand
CCTGCATCAATCGCCGGACTGCCGGGATTGGGAATCAACGTCACGGGATCAAGATCTGCGACTCCCAGAAAATTGCCATCCGCATTCGGCGTGGTCGTCCAAGCTGCACCACCGAAGCAACCGGATTGTGTTTCAAAGAGGTTGTATGTGCCGATCGCAAGCGAGAACAAGGTAAATGTGCAGTCCGCATAACCGGGGGTTAAAGGGGCGCTGTTCCCTGTGAATAGGCTGTTATATACATAGAATAATGCCCCTACATATATGCCGCCCCCTCCCGAACCCGCTGTAGCAGTGTTCCCTGTCACCGTCGTGTTGACTATGGTTACATTGCCGAAACCAAAGATTCCGCCCCCTTCTCCGGCAGCATTTCCCCTGATGATGCTGTTGTTTACGGTCAGTTGAGTACCAAAGTGATAGATAGCGCCACCCCCACCACTTCCGGCATTTCCACCGGTAATCGTGACGTAGTTCATCACCACCGTTGTGGAGCCGCCGACTTCGAAAATGCGGAAGGTGTTGTTGCCGCTGATGGTCACGCCGCCCCCATTAATCGTGAGCGAGCTGAGGTCGTCGTCAATGACGAGTGTACCGAGCGTCAACTGCATTGTGCCGCCCACGCCAAAGGAGATCGTATCCGCGATTCCATTACTATTCGTCGCTGCAATCGCCTCACGCAGCGAACAATCGGCGTCACATACGCCATCATTACTGTCAGTGGTTTTGGTCACTGTATAGGCAGCTGCAAAGACTGCTTGAGACGGAATGATACTGCCGATGACGATCAGAAACGCGATGGACATCAACATGGACAACCGCAGAAAAGAACGGTGGTAGGGCATAAACGCACAACTCCAAAGATTTAAACACGAGTAAGCAGGGTGTATTCGCACAAACATTCTAGAAGAAGGCGCAGCGGCGAATACGCTCAGCCCAGAGTGCAGAGATGTAGGCGAAGCGCAGACTATCCACAAATGTGGCACTGCGCTGTACAAATGTTTTACAAGTAGGACTGAAGCCATTATACACACAATGGCGGCTTTAAATTAGGAACCATCTGAGAAATTCGATTTTAGGAGTGGCGAGGGGTGTTCAATTGTCCCACTACGAGACGATTCTTGAGTATTCAGGTGGTTTTTCGCTGAACACCCGGAACAAAAAGCGCCTCACCGGTTGGTGAAGCGCTTTGTTTCGTGCGTGCCCGTACGCGATTCTGTGGAAAAGAAGTCGCTTACTCTGTCGGGTTGTCCGTGACCAAGATCAGCGTGCCCGGTTCAAATAAGGTCGTACAGGTGAAACCGGGGAACTCTGGTACGGTGTACGAGCCGATAATCTCCGGGTGGCGCGGCATTCCGCTTGCAGCCAACCAGATCAGCGTGCCTTGACCGCGCAGACAGAAGACCGCCCCACCTTCAAAGTAGGTCATCCCCGGCGGGCTGAAAATGTCGATCGCCTGCTGTACGCCGAGCGCGCTCAGCGGAATACCGAGATTCGCCTCGCTGTACAGATCTTGACCGAGCCATGTCGTCGGTGCGCCGTTTTGATACAACACGCGGCAGTTGATTGCATAGCCGAGCGCATCGCTGGTACTGCTGCGGACGACGCCGCCTTCATCGAAGTTGTGATCTTCACAGAGTGGGACGGGCGGCGGGGGCGGGAAGTCGAGAATGCTCAACGTCAGCGCTTGCGATACCCCAACAGGATATTCAAGCGCGCTGCTTTCGGTGACGGTGTGGGTAATGGTGATTTCGCGTGTTGTATTAATGTCGAAGGTCACCAGCACACGGAATGAAAGGGTCTGCGGCGTGGTATCCGTAAAGGTAAGCGTGAATGGGGTCGTTTGTCCGTCCACTTCCAGTTGATCAGCGGGAAATTCAACGAGAACCGTGATCGGCACAACATTGGGGAGCGTTGCCAATTGGATTGTATATGAGCCGGTCATGCCTTCTTGCAGATCGAAGGCTGCTGGAGTGAGAATGATTCCGGCGGTGTCGTCATCAAGGTTGGTCGCGCTCACGCTTGGTATCGTGATCCCGTTAAAATTGAGATCGGTGCTGGCAGCGGTCAACGTGATCGTGTATGCCGCGTCGCCATCGTCGAGCAGGTCATCGACGCCCGTAATCGTCACTGTCTGCGGTTGATCCCAGTTCGTCGCATCAAATGTCACCGTGTCCGGGCTGACGGTGCCTTCGGTCGGGGTGCTGCTGATCATGGTGATCACGACTTCCGCGTTGGGTGAACTGGTCAGCGCGAGCGTAAAATCAGCCGTGCCGCCTGCCTCGGTCGTTTCCAAGCCATCCACAGGGATCACGATGACATTGGCGGAGTCGTTATCGGTGATGTTCACATCGAGGGGGGTAATCGTCAACCCAACATATTCTGACGCGCCGCCTAAGCTGAACGATACGGATCCGACATGCGCGCCTTCGATGGATGGATCATCAATCGCCGTGATCGTCACCTCTTGCGTCTGACTCCAGTTGCCCGCCGTAAAGGTGACTGCGGTGGGAGTCGTTGTCACCTGTGTGCCTGTCAGCGTGACCACGACATCAGCGCTGGGCTGGGTGGTCAAAACGATGCTGAATGTATCCGTCGCGCCGCCTTCCACCACATCATTTGAGCCATCCGTCGCGGTAACGCTTACCCCGGCGTTATCGTCGTCTGCAATGTTGGCGGATGCGGTGTTTGGCGTTCCGGGATCGTAATCGACCCCGTCCGTAATGGTCAAGTTGAGGGTTTCGCCGCCGGGTTCCGCAATTTGGTCGTCAACCGGGGTGATGATTACGGATGCGCTGGTACTTCCCGCCGGAATTGTGACGGTTGTCCCGTTTATGGTCGCGGGGGTAAGCGCGGAAAGTGTGTAATCGCCGCTCGATGCTGATCCCCCCGGCGAGAGCGTGACGCTCAACACGCCTAAATTGGTGCGCGTGATTGTTACGCTAGCCGTATCTATCCCGGGTTCGGCAGCATTCGCATCCGCCGCGCTGATCGTCACGGTGGGGGTTAAGCCTGTCTCGTAAGCGCCCATATCGACGCGCCCACCCTGCACACGGGCATCACCGCGCACATCCGTTCCCGCGGATGTGAATGCCGGATCGCCGCTGTTGATGACCGGGCTGCCCGCCGTCGGAATCAAGTCCGAACCCAAGCCGGGGCTGCCTGTCAAATTGGCGATGTTCGTCCCGGTGACGCATCCCAAACCGGCGGTTACCAGACTGTAGCTCATGTTGATCGTTCCGCTGTTATTGAAGCAGTCTCCGCCGGAACCGCCGTTCGTCAGAATAGTGTTCGCAACGGACACGCTGTTTGATCGCCCATTAAAAAGGTTTCCACCGCGCGCCGCCGTATTGCCTGAAAGGGTGCTGTTGTTGACGATCAGCACATTCGCATTCCATATCGCGCCGCCGTCTGTCGGGGAGCTGTTTCCGGTAAACACGCTGTTCGTCACCGTAACAACATTCCCGAAGGTGATCCCTACTGAGAGCGCGCCGCCCGCTCCCCGTTGGGTTGTGTTGCCAGAAAGACGGCTGTTGTTGATGTTCACCGTCGCAAAGGAGGTGAAGATCGCGCCGCCGCTGGCAGCCGCCGTGTTATTTTGAAAGAACACCCCATTGATCGTGAGTGTACCGCCGTTGACAACTGCGCCGCCGTTGGTGCTGGAGAAGCCGTTGTTCAAGGT
>CALBRY010000234.1 GCA_937927665.1 uncultured Chloroflexota bacterium | reverse complement strand
CCCTTGAAACATGAACCAATAGTTCATATAATATGAATATATAGTTCAAGATCGTGATTGGGATAGCATTCAGCGGGAGCAAAATCGACAGGACATGATACCTTCCGAATGGGCGGTATTTCAGCAGTACGTCTTTGCGTTGGAGGGTGAGGGGCATATCACCCGAACCTTTCGCCGTCTGGACCCGGATCGCCAGCAGGCGGTGCTGTCGGCTATCCTGGAAGAAGCCGTCGAAAAGGGGCCAACCGAGATCAACATTAAGCGGGTCGCGGAGCGAGCCGGGGTGTCTGTGGGCGCCTTGTACACCTACTTTGGCAAACGGGAAAGCCTCATCGATTTTGTGGTATTGCTGTGTGCGCGCACGGTGAACATGCTTTTGGAGAGCAGCCGCCCCTACTTGCTTGATCTCTCTCTGGCTGAAGGACTCACACTCTACATTCAAGGGGGGATGGAGATGAATCAGATTTACCAAGGACTGCTGCGTTTTTTCGCGCGGGCGGCATACCACAGTGAATCCGAACTTGGGGATCGGGTGGTACGCCCCACCGCGGTGATTATGCGCACGCTGGTTCACGACATGTTAATCCGTGCCATCGCGCGAGGCGAAGTCCGCCCCCACATCGATGTTGAGGCAACCTCGCGCGTGATCCATGGTCTGACTATTGTTTACGGCGATAGTCAACTTTTTCCCTACCTGAACACCTATTTTCAGATGAGTGATCATCAGGTCTCTGCGGATCGAACATTGAGCGCACTGATCAGCCTCATCCTCCGCGGAATTGGAATCCAGCAGACAAACACACCAAGTGAGCAATGAGCCATGAAAGCATTAAGTATCACCCGCAAAACCATCCGTGAAGCATGGCGCGAGCCGTCAATGCTGGCGCTGTTGGTCTGTTTCCCAGCCTTGCTGATCATGATCTACTGCATCTCGTTCAATCCATCTGGCTCAGGCATGTCTCAGTTATTACGGTTGGTGGTCATCAACCAGGATCAGGGGGCAGCAGGCGCACAGTTCACGAGAATGCTTCAGGATGCCCAATTCGATCATGAAGTTCTGTTCAGTGTAAGGCAGGTAACAGCGCGGGCAGATGCTGAAACCATTCTGCGTGAGCGCAAGGCGGCGATGCTGATACTCATCCCGCCCGATTTCACAACCGCTCTGAGCCAAAACGGTCAACCCGGACTTGACATCGTGGGTGACAGCACCTTTGACTATTATGTATTTGCCACTGGCTTTTTGAAAGGGATGATCGAGCAGTTTGGGGCAGCCTATCGGGGACAGAACCCACCCCCTCCCGCTGCCATGCTCGAATTTGTCAGTGGAACAGGTACCCTGACCGATCTTCAATTCGGGATCCCTGGTACCTTGGTCTTCGGCGTGATGATAGGCGTGATCTACATCGCCATGATCGTAGTGCGTGAGCAGGTCTCCGGCACCCTTCAGCGCTTTCGATTGACGCGGGCAACTGCCGCCGATTTGTTGATCGGAATCGGCTTCGCCGAAGTCATCCTAGCAGTTCTTCAAATAATCCTGGCTTTTGGGGTTGCTTTGTTGTTCAACTTCCAGAGCACCGGCTCGTTGATCTTAGCCGTGCTCATTGGCGTGTTGGTGAGTCTCAGCGTGACGGGCATGGGGCTGATCTCCGCTTGTGTCTCGCGCAGTGATGGTCAGGCTGCAATGGTCGCAACCGCCATCATGATCCCCGTTGTCTTTTTGTCGAACACCATTTTTCCTATGCCCCCAATGCCCATAGCCACGATCGCCGGGCGCGTGATCAATCTGTACGATTTTCTGCCGACTGCCCACGCCAGTGAGGCGATGCGCCGCGTGTTGATCTATGGTGATAGACCGTCAGCAATCGCCTTTGAACTGATCGCACTCACTGTTCTCACCAGCATTTTTCTGGGCGTTGGTGTGCTCGTTTTTCACCAACGCCGTATCGCCCTCTGAATGATTAGCCTGCCTTACCCCTCAATACATGGAGCCAACGACTATGTCTGAGCTACCCAAGCGCTCTGGTTCAACCGAGATCGTCGTTAAGACCGAAGGGTTGACCAAACACTACGGCGCACTAACTGCCGTCAACGGGCTGTCACTTGATATTTACGCTGGAGAAGTCTTCGGTCTGTTAGGTCCCAACGGTGCCGGGAAGACCACTGCGATTCATATGTTGTGTGGACTGCTCAAGCCTGATGCGGGTCGGGTGCTGATCCACAACCACCCGATTTCGAGCGATGATACCGAGAACTCCGCACGGGTTGGGCTTTGCCCCCAGGCGATTGTGCTGTGGGAACGGCTGACCTGCATCGAACAGTTGGAATTCATCGGTCAGATGTACGGTATCCGCAGCTCTGAAGCCCGGCGGCGCGGCGAAAAGCTGCTGGAAGAACTGGATCTGATCGAAAAGCGCAACAAACAGGCGCGAACGCTCTCTGGTGGTATGCAGCGGCGCTTGAATATGGCGATGGCTCTGGTTCACGACCCTGAGATTATTGTCCTGGATGAGCCGGAAGCCGGGCTGGATCCTCAAAGCCGCGTCAGGGTGCGTGATTACATTCACTCGTTATCGCGCCGAAAGACGGTGATCCTGACCACTCATAACATGGATGAGGCTGACCGTATGGCGGACCGGGTTGCCATTATCGATCATGGGCAGTTGTTGGTCCTGGACACCCCCCAGAACCTCAAACGGCGCGTGGGTGAGGGGGATGTGGTCGAAATCCACCTAAATGGATGTCTGGGCGAAGGGGTTGATTGGGAAGCCGTTCAGAACAAAGCCCGGTCAGCGCTGGCTGACATCGCACCGACGGTAACGTTAAACAGCACTGAGCACACCTTGCATGTACATGCCCTCAATGCGACTGGTCATTTGCCGAGTATTGTTGAGCGCCTGAAGATAGCAGGGATGGAACCAGCCACGCTGAGCATCCGTGCGAACACGCTTGAAGACGTATTTATCCAGCTCACGGGGCGAACCCTGCGCGAGTGATCGTTGTCGACCAAGTTACAGAGTAGACGAGAGGTCTCCACACTGCCATGAAAACTCTGCACGTCGCCCGGAAATACCTGCTTGAGTTCTTGCGCGATCCAACCCTGCTCGCGCTCTCACTGCTGACACCCATTGCGTTCATCCTGATCACCTATGTAGGCTACGGCACTGCACCCAAACTGGCGACCTACCCTATCTTGGTCATTGATAGTGATCACAGTGCCGCTTCGGAGAAAGTGCTCAACGCTGTCCGAGCCGAGCGTCATCCTGATAACCGTCCGGTCTTTGAGGTGCGCCTGCTTGACGATCGTCAAGTCGCCGAGTCCGAGTTAAAAGCCAAACACGCCGATATCCTGATGATACTGACCTCCGATCCAGCCAGTCCAATCACCGTGCGCGGTGATGGCACGTCGATGCGATTTATCATCGCCAGTACCCTGCTCGAAACGGTGCTGAATCAGGTGAGTGGTATCCCCCGCATCATGGCTATCACGGAGCACCCTATCAGCGTTGCGGCTCCTGCCTCCGAGTTTGATGCCTACACGCCCGGCATGATGATTTTTGCGGTGCTGTTGCTCACCCCACAGACTTCGATGCTGGTGGCACGTGAACTTCGCTCAGGCACACTCCGGCGGCTCCGAATCAGCCATTTGCGTGCCTGGGAACTTATGATGGGAGTCACTCTTGCCCAAATGTTGGTCGCCGTCGGTCAGGTAGTGCTGATGTTTGTGGCAGCACTGGCACTGGGCTTCCATAATCGTGGTTCGCTGCTTCTGGCGATCCTGATCGGACTGCTGCTGAGCTTTAGCGCTATCGGGTGGGGCTTGATCGTGACTTGCTTTTCACAAAAAGACAGTGATGCCCTGAATGTAGGCAGCGTAGTCACCATGCTACAGGTGTTTTTGAGTGGTGCGTTTTTCCCGATACAAGGCGCAGCCCTGTTTAGCATGGTGGGACATGAAATCGGACTGTTCGATTTTATCCCGGCTACCCATGGGATGTTGGCGCTTCAGCAAGTGCTGATCGGCGGTATTGCCTTAGACGGGATCATCTTTCGCCTAGGGGCAATGATCGTCCTATCAATTACCACATTCGGGGTGGGCATTTTGATGTTCGCTCGAATCCACATGAGGCGTGCGGTGTGAGCGTGGTTAGGGAATGAGGGCTTCTGTTGAGGCTGATTCGCTCCTCTATTCCAATAACAGTAGCAGTTCTCTAGCGGCTGTGAGGTGTCGGAGAACGGTCACGATCTGGATGTGGACTGTCCATCCAGATCGTGACTGTAAGCTAGATTCTGGTGCGACCGCCCTTCCGCTTATTCACCCTTTGGGTTTCGGGTCTTTGGATTTGAGGCACCTACCCAACCTGCGGCATCCGCAGTTGTGCCTCAGCAATGTCTTCAGCAGGGTATTCAAAATCTTCTAGGTGACCCGCGAAGTAGCTGTCATAGGATGCCATGTCGAAGTGCCCATGACCATTTAATTTGAATAGGATGATCCGTGCTTGTCCCGCCTCTTTCGCCTGCTTTGCCTCTTCGATGGCAGCACAGACCGCGTGCCCGGTTTCCGGTGCAGGAATGATAACTTCGGTGCGCGAAAAGAGGACGGCAGCCTCAAAAACTCTGGTAATATGCCTGCGCCTCTACAATCCCGGAGTCCTGAAGCTGCGACACCCGCCATCCTGGTGCATCGGAGAGAGAACCTGAACATCGTTGATGGGGTCTAAATCGAAACGCCGGGGAATGCGCTCCTGGATCACCTCAACCAGCAGATCTGCCGCCGCCTCTGGCTCTTCAACCGAGAACAAGAAAAAATCCTGCTCGCTGTTGGTCAAATCAGGCATTTTGCCCTGATTGACCCGGTGCGCGTTTTGGATGATGAGGCTGCCTTCCGCCTGTCGGAAAATGGAGACCAGGCGCGTGACCGGGAACTGCTCACTGCGGATCAGGTCACGTAATACGTCACCCGCTCCAACGCTTGGAAGTTGGTCCACATCGCCAACCAGGAGCAGGTGTGTGTCTGGCGTAAGCGCTTTTAGGATGTTGTAAAA
>CALBRY010000233.1 GCA_937927665.1 uncultured Chloroflexota bacterium | reverse complement strand
TACCTGATCACGACGCGCAGGCGTGGGGTGGGGAATCAAAAATGACTCCGGAAGGATGCGACATCGCATTTACGACACGCCGGATATCGTGAGTTGGGCGGCGAAATTCCTACTGGATCGGCTGTACGCTCGCCCAACGCGGGATGATGTGATCCGCGAAAGGTATGCACGGGGTGAAAGGTTGTCTGATCTCGCACGTGCGTATGGCCTGAGTCCGGCAAGGATTCATCAGATTGTGACGAGCGCTCGTTAGATATCGGTTACATACTAAGGCGTCTGAAGCGATGTCGTGTGACGCTTCTCCCACGCACGCGAATACGTCTCGATGCGCTCGCCCAGCCAATTCAAGCGACTTGCTAAGCGCATATTGTTATCATTGTCTTTGGCATTGCGCCAATAGGTCTTAGCAATGTGAAGATGCTCTTGAAACAAAACGGCGATATCCCTTACAGAGTCCGCGCTTGTGTTCTTGAGTCCCTGCCAAAGCCGTTCCGCAATCGCAAGATGAATGCGGCTGATATGATAATGAGTGATCGCTATCGAATAGAACACTCTGACTCCTTCAAGCAGGGGGTCAAGCGCGGCGGCAGCGTCTTTCAAAAGTGCCGACCGTTTCTCTTCGTCAAGCACACTCGTTTCGCGCGCGAGTGCCTGTTCCACGATGCGGAAAAGCATCCACCCTTTGGTATCCAGATAATTGCCGATGAGTACTCGATACCGTCGTGCAATTTCGGGCGAATCAGGCGGGTTGAAATTAAGCAGCGCGGTAGCTATCTGGATCGAACCATCGATCAGCACAGCGTTCGGAATGGTAACTTGTGTTCGGTAATCTGCAGGCGAATTTGACTGTCTAATGTCAGAACGAAGTTCAACGCGGCTGTAAGCAATATTGTTCGCAAGTTGGCACTGCTGTTCCAATGTCTTAAGCGCTTCCCTGCATACGAACTCAGCCATGCGTACCGCAATGTGCCACTTGATATTGAGATAAGGTTGTTGATCAATCACCTCGTTAACCGCTTCGATAGGCAAGTTATTATCGGTCACGATTTCCGAGTCAGCGCGAATCCAATCTTGCTGATGAAGCTCCCAGATCATCCCTTTCATAAGGGATAGATCCAGTCCAGTAAATGCAAACTCCATGAGCCGCGGCAAGGGGCGGTTGGACATCACCTGAAATGCTGAAGGACTTAAATTGTAGATCAACTGCCGTCTGGCTGGATCAAGTGTGGGACTCCATGTTTTGAGTGCGTTAAGGAACTTCCCAAAGTAATCAATCAATTGAGGATGTGCAAGGCGTGCCTGATAGCCTTGAAATACTGCTGGGATGGAATTCTCATCTTGTTCTGGAAGATCGGTGAACTTCGCCCACTCTGTTTCGGCGATTTCAAGCCCATCGGCGTAGTGAGCGATGCGTGATTTTAGAATACTTTCGAGAATAGGCGCTTGCCGCGACTTTGTGATAGAAAACGTTTGTGAATTTAAATACACGCGCAGCGTCCTGACTTCGGCAAGGACCGCTTCTGCATCGCGGAAACGATCAATTTCCTCCATACGTTCCGCTAACGTAATGAGCAGATCCGCTTCTTTGTCGCGATGATTCTCCCAAAGAACCGCCTGAGTTAAATGACCAATTCCCGAAGTCCCGCGCCCGGGTATCAAAAAGAACACGTCGGAGAGTTCGGTATGGACAATAGAGCGATTCACAAAATTGGCGAGCTGCAGCCAACCACTCACATAATCTTGCTTACGCATCCGTTCGCGCGAATCCCGCTCTTTATAGACTTTGGCTCGCTGCTGCACGTCTAGCTCGTATAGGCAGTTCCACAGCTGATCCAACGTTTTTGGATGTTGCGGATATCCAGCATGTGACTGCAGACTCAGCCACTGTTCTCTCACCTCTTTGGTTTCCGCGTCATCCCAGAAAGCGATCACCGCGTCTTGTTCTTGTACTTTGTTTCGTTCATTCCAAGCGCTATCAACCTTTTTACCAGTTACCCGCTCCAGAAAGGTGATATAGCTCCGAACCTTGAAATGCTTCTGGATCACGCCGAGGATTTCCGGTTGAGTCACCATTCGTACAAGTGAAGGCTTATTGATTCGCTGCCAGTTCGAAATGTACTCGCTAGGATCATACGGCGCGATGACCTGAAGCAGCCGCTGAAATTCATTGGCGGTTTCATGCAATAGACGCTCGCGGCGGTATAACTGCGCTTGCACGAGCATCGCAAGTGGATGACGAGGAAAATGCGTGAGTGCTGTACTGATGTCCTGTTGAATAGTCTGCCGTGCATGTTCGGCTAGGCTTCGGTATTCGTCACCCACCTTGCCGTTGCCCGACTTACGTTCCTGTTGAACACAGATGGGATCGTCATACACTAACAGGCGTGCCGCCGTCTCTGGATGATCTTCGAGCCTAAGCGCGCAGTAGGCTTTCATCGCAAGGAGGGTGGCATAGTTGTAACGGAAAACATATGGGGTGATGCGATACGGTTGATGCTTGTCGTCGTTTCCCCAATAGCATTCATACCAATCACGAATCAGCACTTCCGCCTGCTCTGCTGCGACAAATGCCGCTTCATATGCCCACGCTTCCATGAGTACCCGCACGGTAAACACCGCCACATCACTGGTAGTCTGAAACATCCATCTCCGCGCAAAATCGGGTTCATCATTTCTTCCGGCGTTCGGTTTCTCAGATTCAATTGTCTGTAATTCTGTTTCAAACCCTTTACGTATCAGTTTCCAATTGTCCAGTACCGAAGCTGCTAACCGGAGTTTCTGCCATGCGTGCGACATTCCATGCAACCGCCCGGTCGCCTCGATATCGTCAAGAAGCAGTGCCAACTTCGTTTTGTGAACAAGAAACTGCTCGTACCATTTCGGGAAATCCGATAATTTGGCCGGGTGTTCTCCGAGATCTGCACCAATCAGATT
>CALBRY010000232.1 GCA_937927665.1 uncultured Chloroflexota bacterium | reverse complement strand
ATTAAGCCGATTTTCAGCGTCAAAATTTCACCGCCCCACTGGTCAGCCCGCGAATCAACTGGCGCGAGAAGAGGATATACAGAATGATGATCGGGATCATCGCAAGACTCAGCGACGCGAGAACCGCGCCGTAATCGTTGACGAACTGCCCCATAAACACCTGCGCGCCCAACGTGACCGTTTTGACATTTTCGGCAGGCGCGATGATGAGCGGAAACCACAGGTCATTCCATACAGGGATCATGTTGAAAACGAGGATCGTCGCCAGCGCGGGACGCACCAGCGGCAGGATCAGCCAATAAATTCGATACTCGCTTGCGCCATCGACGCGCGCCGCGTCTTTCAAGTCACGCGGGACATCGCGCATAAACTGGGAAGCGACGAAGATCGTGAGCGGCAGCCCTTGAGCGGTATAAACGAGGATCAAGCCCGCCAGCGTATTGGTCAACCCGAGCGAAACGAGCATCCGTAATAAGCTGACCGTCCCCAAGCGGATCGGGATCATGATCCCGATGCTGAGATACAGACCGAGCAGGGTATTTCCCCGGAAGCGATACTCCGAAAGCGCGAACGATGCCATCGACCCGATGATGAAGATCAGCAGCAGTGTCACGACGGTGACGATCAAGCTGTTGACGAAATACGACGGGAAGGCGGCTCGGTTGAACACCGTATCGTATCCGACCGTGCTGAACGTCTCCGGTGTGGGCAGGGCGTAGGGATTGCGGAAGATCGCCTGACGGTTTTTGAACGAATTGATCAGCACCAGCACGATCGGGTAGATCGTCAAAACGCTGTAGGCGAGCAAGATACCGTGCAGCAGCAAAAATTGGAGTGTGCGGTTGATCGATCCGGTGCGTGTGCGGGCAGAAATTGCGGTCATGGTTTAATACTCCACCCGTGTAAGACGGCGCTGGAAGCCGACTAAGTAGACCAGCACACCCGTTAGGATGATCAAGAACATCACGCCCGCGATCGTTGCGCCCATCGTCGGGTTGCCCGCTTGTAATTGGAAGCCGAAGAATGTCCGGTAGAAGAACGTGCCGAGAATATCCGTTGCGAAGTTGGGACCCGCCAAGCCGCCTTGTACCGTGTAGATCAAATCGAAAGCGTTGAAATTGCCGACGAACGTCAAGATCGTGACGATGCCGACAGTGGGCAGGATGAGCGGGAACTTGATATACCAGAACACGCCCCACGCGGTCGCGCCATCCACCCGCGCCGCTTCGATCAACTCATCGCTGATGCCGATCAACGCCGCGCTGAACAGCATCATCGGGATGCCGATAAACTGCCACACGCTGACGAGTGAGAGCGTGATCAAGGCGGTTTCCGGCTTGCCGAGCCACGGCTGAATCAGATCGCCTAAGCCGATGGTTCTAAAGAAATCATCCGCGATGCCCCACA
Organism: uncultured Chloroflexota bacterium; assembly: GCA_937927665.1. Lineage (GTDB taxonomy): Bacteria > Chloroflexota > Anaerolineae > Aggregatilineales > Phototrophicaceae > Flexifilum. The sequence continues at coordinate 8,762 of CALBRY010000232.1, read as the reverse complement.
GCGGACTTAAAATGATGTTTCCCCAGATGAAGCCAACCAGCACAAACGAAAGCATGGTCGGTAAAAACAGCGCCGTGCGGAACACCGCCCGCCAGCGCGTAAGCTGTGAGGTGAGCAGAGTCGCCAGCAGCAGCCCAACCGGGTTTTGCACCAGCATATGCACCGCAAAGAAAATAAAGTTGTTTTTGACTGCGCCTTGTAAACGAGGGGCATAATTGGGGTCGGTGAACAGCGTTTCGTAATTCTTGAACCCGACAAACTCTTCAACCTGTGGATTTTCCGCTGAAGGTGCGTACAGACTCAAACGCAGCGAGTCGATCAGCGGGTAGATCATGAACACCGTGTAGATGATCACCGCCGGCGCAAGAAAAACGATGATATGGGTCGGAAAGCGTTTTCGGGTCATCTTTGCCCTATGGTGTCAACTGTTTTCAATTGAAAAAAAGGGTTTAACTTGGTCATCTAAAAAGTATCTTGTGCTGATTCAACCGGGGCGGCTCATCATGAGCCGCCCCTACTTAAATTATGGATTGGTTACATCCCGGCGGGCATGTACCACGAATCAAGACCTGCCTGAAGTTCGTCCGCGCCTGCCTGCGGCGTGAGTTCGCCGTTCAGGATTTGCGCGCTGACGCGCCACAGTTCGTTCTCAAGGTTCGGTGTACCGCGCGAGAGAATCTGATAGGAGTTGCGGATCGTGCTTTCGCACTCGCCGCGCCAGCTCAGGAATTCATTCGCCAGCGGGTCTTCGAGCGTGACTTCGACATCCGCGAGCGGGAAGAAGCCGGGGAGCGCGTTCGCATACAAGCCTGCAAATTCAGCCGAGGCGACCCACGAAAGGAATGTTTCGGCGGCGGCGCGGCGATCACCTTCGAGCGCTGCGTTCATGCCGATGGCGATGTCGGTGTGGTCGCTGATGTAGCAGGTATCCGAGCCTTCGGGAACAGGCGGCGGGAAGATGCCGAGTTCAAAGTCGGAGTTCGCTTCAAAGCCGCTGATTTCCCATGAGCCGGTCGGGTAAATCGCGCCCAAGCCGAGGGTGAATGCGCTCTGCGCGTCCGGGTAGCTGAGTGCCTGATAACCATCGATCAGGTAAGGCTGCCAGCGGGCAAGCGCTTCGAGCGCGGCAAGTGAGCCGCCTTCGTTGAGTTTTTCCGTGCCAGCGATCAAGCCGAGGCGACCTTCTTCACCCATCCAGTAGTTCGGACCGATGTTCTGGTAGCCCATCGTCGCGGATTCCCACTGGTCAGCCGTGCCCATCACGAGCGGGGCATACGTGCCATCAGCGGCGATTGCATCCAACACGGCGTAGAATTCTGCTTCGGTCGTCGGTTCTTCCAAACCGAGCGCCGCGAAAGCATCCGCATTATAGAAGAATCCGTGAATGACCGACGCCATCGGGACGCAGAACACGTCTGAGCCGTCATCGGTGATCCATGCGCTCTTGGCGACATCACTGAAGTTTTCCATGCCGGGAAGGTCATTGAGCGACGCCAGATAGCCCGCTTGGAACAGCGTCAGCGAGGCATCGAACGGACGGCAGGTGATCAGGTCGCCAGCCGTACCGGCTTCAAGGCGGCTGTTCAGGATACCGTTGTAATCGGCAGGGGGCGACGGCGCGAACACAACTTCGATGTCCGGGTATTGGGCATTAAACGCTGGAATGATGAGATCCTGCCAAATGGTGAGGTCATCATTACGCCAGCTCTCGATGACGAGTTGGACGCCATCCTGCGCTGCAAGTGGGGCGATTCCCAAAACAGAAACAATCCCTAACACGAACAAAACAAAGAACAATTTCTTCATTGTAATCCTCCGATTAAGAGAAATCCTTCCTCTATTTAATATAACGCAAAGGCAGCACTCCGCAACACAACATCAGACCACGTTGGTATATAAAACAAAACCCCGGCTGACAGTGCTGTGCCAGCCGGGGTGGAACCGGGGGAGATTTGAGCGCTTAGAAGTCCTGTTCCCAATTGAACTGGTAGCTGACACCATCGGGGGTGACCGGCGCGACCAACGTCAGGGTGTCGTCGGCTTCGAGATACAGCGAGTAACCATTCGCGCTGGCGACCAGCACGCTGCCCGCCGAGTTATCTGCCGCATTGAGCTGGGCAGAGGTCACATTCAACACCTTATCGATCGTCTCGCTGCCGCTGTAGACGTAGCCCCAGAATTCGATGTGATCGAGGACACCCATATTGACATCATCGGCGTAGGGATAGGTGTATACCGGGAAAATGGCGACGGGAGCGTTGATGTCAAAGGCATTGACGCGTCCATCGGTGAAATGCGGGAGAACAACTTCATCATCGGCGTAGGTGATGGCGGCGAATGACATCAGCGCCAGAGCCAGAACGACCAGAACCGTGAGATTGCGTTTTGCGTTGTGCTTCATGAGTAGGTCACTCCTTCATGTGAACTTGAACTTGTCCCTATCGTATGCCGCTGGTTTGGAGAACTTTGGGAGACAATGAGGGACTTGATGGGTGTTTCGTAAACAGTTTGTAAACTCGCGAACCGCCCATCAACGCAAAGACGCAAAAAAACAAAAATCCTCGCTCTATCGTGATAGATAGAGCGAGGAATAGGTTAAAGCGTATTCAATTCAGCGCCTTATGCCCCCACTGCCGGAGCGGTGATTTCGGCGGGCTGGTTAAACGCGGAATAATCGTGAATGCTCGTGGTAGTGGTTTGGCTGCTATCGTCACGGTTGGTGACGATTTCGATCACGCTGTAAATACGGTGAACAAGCCCATCATCTTGACCGATGTAAACCGCAAACGTGATCCGCACATTGGCGGGATCAATCGCTTGATCACCTGTTGGCGGCTGACCTTGATCACCTGTTGGTGGTTGTCCCTGTGCGTCAGTCGGTGGCTGCCCCTGTGCAGCGTCACCATCACCCCTTGGCGGAGCGCCGCCCGCAAAACCACCCATGCCCCCGCCGATACTCAACAGCGCGCTTGCATCACTATCGATCACGAACTGGGCATCAAGGCTGATCTGGTAAACCTGCATCGTCTGCCCGTCGATCGTGTCGGACGGGAGCTCGACAACAGAGGTAACCGACTCTGCTGTGATCGGGTAGATCAAGCCGCCGAATGCTTGCACCGCGAGGTTTTCCGTGCTTGCGATCCCGCGCATCGGGGTTTGTGCCGGATCGCCTATTTCGGCGCTCACTTCAAACCAGCCCTGCGGCAGTGTTTGAGCATCCTGCCCGCCGCCGCCCATTTGCACGCCGTCGAGGTTGAGATAGGTCACACCATCAAGCACAACATATTCGATGGTTGATTCGGTTGGTGTATCGCCAAACTGCGTGAGTGTCGTTTGAGCGCCGGAAAGATTCCAGCCCGCCGTGCCTGCCGCCAGAGTCCACGAGGCGGAGGACTGCGCTTGCATCGCAAATTCGCTGCTTTCGCGGGCGATTAACTGTTGTGATTCGATATGCAAACTCGTGCTGGCACGGGTTTGATCAAATGCCTGTGTGATGCTCGCCAGCAGGGTGGGATCAACTGCCGACTGAGCTTGAGCCGCGCCGAATGTCCCAAGTAAGAGAGCGATCAACGCGGCGAAAACGAGACGGTGTTTCATAGAGCGTGTGTCCTTTTTGATTGAACTGAGCGAAAACATGGCATTACTCCCCTGTGAGCGCGGCGCATGAGGACATCGTCGATACATAATCCGCGCTGACCCATCCGGTTTGCCCGTCATAGCTGACGTTCCACCATCCCGCGCTGAGTTCTGTTCCGGTGATCACGCTCGAATACGGAATCGTGAGCAGCAGGGCGGAACTCGCGTCAGGTTCGGCGCGCAAATTGAGGTTGTAAAGCACGATTAACTCACAGGTGGGCATAACGGGTGTCGCGGTCGCCATCGGGGTGAGCGATGCGCGCGGCGTCGATGTGACCGCGAGTGTTGGCGTGATCGTCGGCAGAACCGCCTGACGAACATTCTCCCGCGTATTCGTCGCCGCAACTTCAACAGTAGGAGACGGGGTCGCGGTCGGCAGCATGGCATCTTCGGTGGATTCGGCTGCACCGAATCCCGCTGGCGGCGCGAAGCCTTCAGGCGCGCTGAATCCCACCGGAGCGGCGAACGCGCCGGAGGTGGTTTGCGCGGCTGCGCCTGAGCTATCTCTGCCTTGTGCCGCGCCGAATGCGACCGTGCTGGCGCTAACAGTCGCATTCGGGATCAGCGCAAGGATCGACGGTGAGACGATCAAGCCGATGGCGATCATCACGCTCACACCGATGCTCAACATCCCGTATGAACGATTGATCTTGCGCGGCTTGGCGCGGAGATTGCCGATCAGCAGAATCAGCCCGAACAGGAGCGTAATTCCGGCGCTGGCAGCGGATGCGAACGTTAACAGCGGCGGGAGTGTCTGCTGAATCGTTCCCCATGTGAAAATGCCTACCGGAATCAGCACGGCGGCATACGCGAGCAGCACGCCGAACATATTCACCTGTGGGCGCTTTCGTACGCTCTGTAGGATGGCGTATAAGACGAATGGAATCGGCACGAAGCCGCCAACCGTCATCAGTGTTTCCATGAGAAGTCCCTTCTTTACTAAGCGTCACCGCTACTCATAACGGAGCGCGTCAATTGGATTCAGACGGGCGGCGCGGCTGGCGGGGTAGACGCCGAAAAACATCCCCACGCCGATCGAAATACCGACAGCCATCCCAATACTGGTGATCTGCACGACAACAGCGAAATCTTCAACGAGCGCGCTGATCAGCAGTGAACCGCCGACCGCCAGCCCGATCCCCAGCAAGCCGCCCAACAGCGACATGACGACGGCTTCGCTCAAAAACTGAAAGATGATGTCTGAACTGCGCGCCCCGACTGCTTTCCTCAGCCCGATTTCGCGGGTGCGCTCGTTGACCGTCACCAGCATGATATTCATCACGCCGATTCCGCCGACTACGAGCGAAATTCCGGCGAGCACGCCGAGAAATGCCGTCAGGGTTTCGATGGTGGTCGAAAGCGAGTCGATGATCGTTGTGGCGGTGAACAAGCGGAAATTATCCGAATCATCCGCGCCGACGTTACGTTCTTCGCGCAAGATGCGCGTCGCCTGTTCGATTGCCGCGTCAACATGTTCGTTATCGATCGCCTTCAGCAAAATCTGGTTGATCACGGGTTCACCCGTTAGGCTGCGGGTCGCATTCAAGCGGGTTTGCGCTGTCGTGATCGGGATCACGATCAGGTCGTCATTTTCGCCGCCCGTATCATCAAGCACGCCGATCACCTGAAAGAACACCGAGCGCACGCGGATTTGCTGCCCGATCGGGTTGGCGGTTTCGAATAGATCCTCCGCCGTTCCCACGCCGATCACGGCGACACGCGTGCTTTCGTCAAGCTCGGCTTGGGTAAACATGCGCCCACTGCTGATCGAGCGGTCATTCACAGCGAGAAAGTCCGTCGTCACGCCCTGCACCGATGAGTTGATTTCTGTGCCTTCCCACACCGTCGCGTAATTGCCGCTCGTCTGCGGCATCGCATAGCCGATCGCCGGTGCGCGCGTGCTGTCGGCAAGTGCATCAACCAGCGCGCTCGTGAGCGGCACAGTTGCACCGCCGCCGCCAATCGCCGACACGCGGATCAGGCTTGCACCCAAGCCCTCAAACTGCGATGTGATGCTGCTCTGCACCGCCTGACCCAACGAAAGCAGCAGAACCACCGACGTGATCCCGATGATGATTCCGAGCATCGTCAGCGTGGTGCGGAGTTTGTTGCCCATCAATTGACTGAGGGCGATGCGGATGTTTTCGACAAAGAAGGCGATCATCACTCGTACCTCAGCGCTTGAATCGGGTGGAGTTTGGCGGCGCGGTTAGCAGGAAACAGCCCGAAGAAAATCCCGATCCCGCTGCTGACTCCGGTAGCAAGCAGGATCACATCACTGCTCAAGCTGAACGTCACGCCGGAGATCACATTCGGGGCGATTTGCAGCACGCCCCAACTGAGCGCGATCCCGCCCGCGCCGCCGAGCAGCGAAAGCAGCAGACTTTCGATCAAGAATTGGCTGAGAATATCGCTGTGCTGCGCGCCGACCGCTTTCCGCAGCCCGATCTCCTGCGTGCGCTCGGATACAGAGACGAGCATGATATTCATCACGCCAATTCCGCCGACAAGCAGGGAGATCGCCGCGATCCCGCTCAAGAAAATTGTGAGCGTGGAAAGTACCGCCGTGCGCGATTCCGCGACCGTTTCGGCACTGCTGATCGTAAAATCCGCCTCATCGGGATCCGTAATGCCGTGTTTGTTGAGCAGATAGGCTTCGATCTCGCTGGTTGCTGTTTCCATCATCAGCGGATCAGTCACCTGTGCGTAAATCGTCGAAAGCCGGTAGCCTTCTCCGGCGATGCGCGCATTCGCAAGGCGGGTTTGCGCTGTCGAGATTGGCACAAGGATTTCACCATTCGGATCGCTTAACCGCGCTGTCCGTTCTTCCATAACGCCGACGACGACGAACGCCAGACCATTGATTAAGAGCGTGCGTCCGGTCGGATCAAATGTCGCATCGCCGAACAAATCCTCAACGACGGTTGTCCCCAACAGCGCGATCTGCGTCTGTGAATCGATATCCTGCTGTGTGAAGATGCTGCCGCTTTGGGGCATCCAATCGTATACGGCGAAATAATTCCCCGTTACGCCGCGCACGGTGGCGCTGACACTGCTGTAGCCATCAACAGCCGTTCCTTGAACGGTGTAATCCGCCGCGATCTGGTTGATGTTCGGCGCAACTTCCGCTGTCGCCAGCGCTTCAGCATCGACTGCTGTCAGCGGATTGGTTACGGCGAAAAATCCGCGTACAGGCGATTGACCGCGCACGGTGAGAATATCCGCGCCCATACCCTCAAACTGCGAGGCAACGTAATCCTGCACGCCGCGTCCCAAGCTCATCAAGCTGACAACCGCCCCGACACCGATAACGATTCCGAGCATGGTCAGCATGGCGCGGGTGCGATTGAGGAGCAAACTCCTGACGGCGATCCGAAAACTCTCAAAAATACGCATGATGTCTCCGTTCGCTCACGTGTATTCTTCGGGTTTGCCGCCGTACGCATCCTGAAGCATCGATTGCAATTCCTGCGCCTCGGACGGGCGTTGATCGACGCCTGCCACCAGCGGGCGCGCAACCGCTTGATCCGCCACGATCTGCCCGTCGCGGATCATCACGACGCGCTTGGTATGCCGCGCAATCCATGGATCATGGGTGACGAAAATCGTCGTGATGCCGTCCTGCTCGTTGAGTCGCTGGAAGATTTGCATCACTTCCGTACCGCTGCGCGAGTCAAGGTTGCCTGTCGGCTCATCGGCGAGGATGATCGCCGGGTTGGTGACCAGCGCCCGCGCAATCGCGACGCGCTGCTGCTGCCCGCCGGAAAGCTCGCTCGGCAGGTGATTAAGCCGCTGATCCAATCCCACCGACGTGAGCGCGGCTTTTGCTTTGCTGCGCCGGTCGCTTGCATTGGCATAGATCAGCGGGAGTTCAACCTGTCGCAGCGCGGTTGTGCGCTTGAGCAAATTGAAATTCTGAAAGACAAACCCGATCTTGCGATTGCGAATCTGCGCCAGCGCACGCGAGCTGAGCCGCGAAATATCCTTGCCATCAAGGAAGTATTCACCGCTCGTCGGTTGATCGAGCGCGCCGAGAATATTCATCAACGTGCTTTTGCCCGATCCTGATGGTCCCATGATCGAGACGAACTCGCCGCGTTGAATATCGAGCGAAACGCCTCTCAAAACATGCAGGGTTTCTTCGCCCATCAGATAGTCTTTGGTGATCCCGCGAATCGAGATCACCGATTGTTCGTCTGCGCCCCCATGCGATGCGCCGTTGGTACGGTGTTTGAGGCTGAATTTCAGGAATGGAGTCATGAGCGATCAACCTCCACCCGGCGCGCCGCCACCACCGCTGGGCATACCGCCGCTGGGAGGTTGGAATCCTGCCGGAGGTTCACCACCGCCGCCCGCCATGCCGCCGCCCAACAAGCCGCCGAGCGCATTTCTTTCGCCTGTTGTCGAGGCTTCAACTTCGCGGGCGATGATCACGATCGTTTGACCTGCTTGCATACCGCTCAAAATCTGGCTTTCGTTGGTGCTGCGCTCGCCAATCGTGACCGGAACTGACGTATATACGCCCGGTTCGGTTTCCACCGTGACGATATTTCCGCCGGTTGTGGTGTCGGTCGAGATAAAGCGGTTCGGGATGAGCAGCACGTTATCGAGCCGCTGCAAAATCACGGTCGCGGTGGCGCTCATGCCGGGGCGGAGCATCACATCTGTTTCATCTAGTGCAACCTGTGCCGTATACGTGACAAGCTGACTGCTCAAGGTTGCGATCGTATCGATGTAAGCGATCGATCCGGTGATCGCCGCGTCGGGGAATGTCTGCACCTCGATCGTGACGGCTTGACCTTCGCTCACATTGACGACATCCGCTTCCGCGATGCTGAGATCGATCGTGTAACGGGTGGGATCAAGCAGGGTCATCGCACCCGCTGCGGGTGGGTTGATGCCGACGAGCAAGTTTTGCTCAACGATGATCCCATCGAACGGGGCGACCAACACATAGTTATCGAGCATTGCCCGCCTCGTATCGAGATTCATCTGTGCTTCTTCGAGCCGAATTTCTGCCTGCCGAATCTCAGAGTCCGACGCGCCCGCCATCAAACTATCGAGCGATGCTTGCGCGTTGAGAATCGAGGCATACGCCGACGACGATCCCGACGACGTATCACCTT
>CALBRY010000231.1 GCA_937927665.1 uncultured Chloroflexota bacterium | reverse complement strand
GCGGTGGAGCAGATAGTAATTGGTGACGTTATCCAGCCCGCCCACAACCGCGCCGCCGCCTGCGCTGAGAACGCGCCCGACCACAAAATCGACCACGATGCGGCGCACGTGGCTGAGGAATTCCGCGACGGTGAGGACTTGATCCTGCTCGTTCGCTTTTTTGACGACCGGATGCTGGCTGTAGGCTTCAAGTGCAGGCCCCGTCGCAGCCCACACGAAGTCGGGACCGCGAATGCCGGCATCCCAGAATTCGCGTAACTGCGCGGTGATGTTTCGCTCCATCTCGCGGATGACCTGATGATCCCAACCGGGGCGCGCCACACGGGGACGCTTACGGCACACGATCCAGATTGAGGACGAGAGCGCCGCCGAGGAAATGGCGCGCGTACGAGCTTCACGTTCGGTCTGAACTGGCCAACTACCCGTAACCACAAAACCCGATTTTATGATCGCTGAGACTAACGTTTCCCACGCATCAGGGGTTTTGTTTGCGAAAACAATAACCAATCGTCCGTTATCATCAAGCGAGGTGTAGCATTTTTGGAAAACCCTAAACATGCCGTCTTCATAGTTAGCTTTTGACTCATCCAAGTCATTGCCGAATCGACTTGCATCATCAATAAGCTCACCATCATTTTCCTCTTTATTCCATTTGGGAGACAAAGCTTTGGAAAAGACTCTGTCAATTTCTTCGCTCACCCCATACAAAGTACGTTTCTGCCAAATATAGAAGAAGTCCATTAGATCGGAATAGGGGATTGCATCGTAGTATGGTGGATCTGTCAGAATCAGGTCGAATGGTTGCGTCTCTAGGGCAATTGCTGAACCGTTAATTACAGTTGGAGGATTTTCAGAAATCTGCCCCACATTTAGCAAATGCTTTAGTGCCAAATAAACCCATACAAGATTTCCACCGTAGGTTGCACCTGTCATTCCAAGAACATTGGGTTCACAAAAATCCCATATTATGGGTAAGGCAAAGCGGTTAAATGTCCCACGAACTGCCTCAGGCTTGTTATTCCAACTACACAATGTACTTGATGAGTCAGCGGTTTTGTCGAGCGCAAGCGTTAAATAAACCATTATTGCCTCAACCCAATGAGAAGGGTAGTTTCCAAGCAACTGTTTATGTGCCAAACGTGTGTATTTGGTCTACCCCCAGTTTAGTGGAGTAACAGTCAGTCAAGCAGCCATCATGACGGGTGCCGCATAATTAATGCCAGAGTGCAGCCGCTGCCGGTTGTAGAACACCTCTATGTAATCAAAGATCACCATGCGGGCTTCTGAGCGCGTGGCAAAGACACGCCCCTGAACCGCTTCGAGCTTGAGGGTGGCGAAGAAACTCTCCGCCATCGCGTTGTCGTAGCAGTTGCCCGACCCACTCATGCTGCGGATGACTTTCCCTTCACATGCCTCGGCGTAGAGCTGGTTAGCGAACTCACTGCCACGGTCAGAATGCAGGATCACATTCAGCGGTGGACGGTGGTGTTGCAGCGCCATCTTCAAGGCAGCGGTTGCAAGTTGGGCATCATGATGGATGCTCATCGACCAACCGACAATCTGCCGGGTGAAAATGTCCAGCACCGTCACCAAATACAGCCAGCCTTCCGTGGTCGGGATATAGGTCGTATCCGTGACCCATTTCTCGTGTTCACGCTGGGCGGTGAAATTCTGTGCTAGCAGGTTCTCCACGACATAGCGGTTCTGCACCGAGCGCGTCAGGCACGGGCGATGAGACTTTACCCGAACCGACCGAAGATGAAGCTGACGCATCAGACGCGCGACCCGCTTGCGCGAAGTGCAAATGCCTTGCTTCCGCAGCGCTACCTCGACCCGGTTACTACCATACGTGTGTCGGCTGTCGTCAAACACGGTTTGTATCTGGGTGCTTAAGTAGTCGTCGCGTTGCTCGTGTGCGCTCGTCTTGGTTTCGCGCCAGGCATAGTACCCGCTCTCCGACACGTCCAATACCCGGCACAACTCCCCAACGGCAACTTTTTCGCGTGCCTGTTCCATCACGGCATATCGCTCGGCTTTTCCTGGCTGACTATCGAGATAGCTTTTTTTAGCACCTGAATGGTCGCCTCTTTCTGCGCGACCGTGCGCTCCAATTCCCGGACGCGCCTGCTCAGTTCGCTCATCGTCGCCGTGTTCAAGTCCAACACTTCCGGCTGCCCGAACTGCTTCATCCATTGGTGTAATGTTTTGTTGGAAATCCCGAGTTCGCGGGCAGTGCGCGACACGTTCTGGCTGGCTTCTGCCTTGCGCACCGCTTCCCGTTTGAACTCTTCCGTGAATTGTGATCCTCTACCCATTTTCCGGTCTCCCTTATCTCGATTATTGTACTCGCTTGGGAAACTGTTACTCTATTTTATCGGGGGTAGACCAATTTTATCAAAGTGCCAATTACAGCTAGTTGCCTGTTTGTAAACAGCTTATACCATTGGTCAATACCGTAAATATGAACCGTAAATGGAGAGCCTCCTCCACGACGACTCCCTCCTTTTGAAATAGGTTCTTGGGGAATACCAAAAGGGATTTCCGCGTAAAGTGCAGTTACATAATCTTCAATATCTTGGAAGATTTCAGTATCGTCTATAGCCGGATTCCGATATTCTTTTGCTTTATTCCCTTCTATAACAACAGCAGTCATTACTTGACCAAGACCAGTGCGTACTGCCTCTGCACGAATATCTTTTGGCGTGTTTATTGTGTTGCAACAAGGACAAGTTGCCCCTGATTTTGAAAGAGTGCCGTTGCCCGTCTCAGCATCTGTCGGTCTGCGATTAACATCCAAAATAACGCCTGTCTTTGTGGAATTAGGCATCATCGTTAGTACAATACGCCTCTTGCTTGCAAGCCATCGTGTCTTTAGCAAGGGGATGTCCGCACGACATTCTTTGCACTGCACTGTGCGCGCCCAAAGATACGCGATGCTTTTTTTACCATCAATTACTGGGAAAAAGCGTTCAAGGTCATGCTTTGCTTGTTCCAGCACCCACAAACCCCATGCACGTACATGCCATGCAAGATCTGCGTCAATTTGTTTTGAGGAAGCCATTCCAGGCAGTTGATTGGACTCATACAATGATCCAAGCACAGTAGCAATCTGCTTTTTGGACAATTTTCTTGCTTTGTAGTAGCTCTCCATAAAGGCACGATTTTGTACCGCAAAATCAGGCAGAGAGCGTTTCTCCCCAGCGAGTTTCTGTGGATATTCAAGTGTACTTTTGAGGATAAGCCACGCTACTGGATTGATGTCTACCGCAACCGCTTCGCAGCCCATCCGCATTGCTTCTAGAGGAATCGCGCCACCGCCTGAAAACGGATCAAGTACGCGAGGCGCTCTACCGAATTTCTCAAAAATCTGTTGACGGAAATAGTTAACAGCTGAGTCATCTTGGCGTCCCCAATGCAGAATTCCTCCAACCGTTCGGTCTTTTTTTGCAGTTTTGATTTTCCCATTTTCACGGATCGTTTCGCCTTTTTGTACTACCTCCCCCCCAATTTGTTCGATTAATTTGTGTCGGGCTTCGGGCGTGCCCGGATCGTCTAATAGTGCGGCGATTAACGCGGCGCGGGAAGCAGCGAGCGGTCGGCGTGCGGGCCAGATATGCAGGGTGCTAATATGTCCATGATGTACGTTTTTTTCGTGGACAGAGTCAATTGACGCCTGTTT
>CALBRY010000230.1 GCA_937927665.1 uncultured Chloroflexota bacterium | reverse complement strand
CATGCGAACCCGCCAAGCTGTGTGGTTTTCAAGCGCCCGGAATGTTTGATCTCCTTGACCATCAAGCCGAGCGTATCCACATGCGCCGTCACGCCGCGCGGCAGATGATTCGACTCGCCCGCCCACACCCCGTAGAGCGCTCCTTTTCCGGTCAAACTCAGCGTAAGACCCGGCAAATTGAGCGCTTCGAAAGCGCGGCGCACATACGCGATTGCTTCGGCATGATACCCGGTCGGGCTGGGGGTGTTCAGTAACCCGACAAGGAATTCGACTGTCTGATCAAGTGAGATAGAAAAATTGGGCATAAAAACACTCCAAAGGTTCAGCGCTGCTTTTTCGCGCGGCAATAGACAAGCCGTGGACGCCCAAGTATAGTTGCGCGGATAAATAGGATGCAACAAGGGCAGCTTATGCGTTTTTTCTCCACCGGGCGCGGACGCGATCTCCTCATCATCGGGCTGTTATTGGCGCTGCCGCTTCTTCTGTTTTCATCGCAAACGCTCGGCGGGCGCACCTTGATCCCCGCCGAAAATCTATACCAATATCAGCCTTACGCCGCTGATCGGGACGCGCTCGGTGTTCCCGCTGTGCCGCATAATCATCTCGTCAGCGATCTTGTCCTGCAAAACTTCCAGTGGAAATCATTCATCCGCACGCAGATCGGCGCGGGCGAATTTCCCCTGTGGAATCCGCACCAGTTCAGCGGGATCGCCTTCTTTGCGGCGGGTCAGCAAAGCACCCTCTATCCCCTCAGCATCCTCTATTATGTCCTGCCGTTAGCGGCGGCTTATGGCTGGTTCACCGTGATTTCGTTATGGATGGCGGGCGTGTTCATGTTCGCTTTCACACGCGGGATCGGCATCGGTCGCACTGGCGGCGCAGTCGCCGGGATCACGTATCAACTCAGTGCCTTCTTTGTGATCAGCGCCGTTTTCCCGATGATCATCGCATCCGCTGTTTGGCTTCCGCTGATCCTCCTCATGATCCACCTGTTGATCACCAAACCGAAGCACGCGCCGATCTGGATCAGCATCGGTGCGATTGCGCTTGGCTGTAATATTCTCGCGGGACACGTCGAGATCACCTATTACACGCTGATCATCGCGGCTTATTATGCCGCCGCCCGCTTGATTCACTTACTCATCCGCGACCGCCAGTTTGCCCCGATTCTGCGACATGGCGTATCGATGGCGATCATGGTGGGAATCGGGATGGCGCTCGGTGCGGTGCAGTTTATCCCCCTCTTTGAAGCTGCTTCGAACAATTTCCGCTCCGATGCGACGACGTTTCAGCAAGTGTTGGATTGGGGACATCCGTTCCGTGATGTGATTCAGTTCGCACTCCCGAATTTCTACGGCAATCCGAGCCATCACACCATTTTCGACGTGTTCACCGGGCAAACCGTCCCGCTCACCGTGAACGCTCTCGGAGAGGCACGTTTCCACACCGAATGGGGCATCAAGAATTATGTCGAAGCCGCGCTTTATGTCGGCATCCTTCCCTTGATCCTCAGCGTGTATGGGTTCATCGGCAAAAGCGTCGGGACAGGGCATACCCTGTCCTCCGAAAAGGACATGAACGCAAGACGCGAAGGCGCAAAGAAAGACGCGCCGGGGGAGAGGCGCGATCAAATCATTTTCCTGATCCTCGCGCTGTTTTCCTTGACCGTGATGTTCGGCTTGCCCACCTACGCGATCCTCTACTACACCCTGCCGGGGATCGATCAACTCCATTCGCCGTTCCGGTGGGTATTCGGCGTCACGTTGAGCATCGCCGTGCTTGCAGGATTCGGCGCGGATAAGCTGTTTAACGGCGAACGTTTGCATCGTCTCATCGGGGGCATTCTGATCGCGTTGGGCAGCGTAATCGGAATCGGCTTGATCGCCTCCCGTCTGCTTTATGATCAACTCACGGCGGACATCATCACAAGTGTGTTTGAGTCGATGGCGCTGGCGACCACCGGATTCCCCGATGCGCGGGCGTTCTACAGCTATCAGGCGATCAACATCGGCATTTTTGCGCTCGTCTTGATCGCCAGCGGAGTTGTTTTCCTCACCCGCTGGCGCTTATTCGCCGTCCTGCTCATCGCCGCCGATTTGATGATCGCGTCGTACAGCTTTAATCCGGCGAGTGATCCGGCATGGCTCGATCACACGCCGCCTTCGATCGCGTGGTTGCAGTCACAGCCGGGAGAATGGCGTTACACGAGCTACGAAGATCAAACACAGGCGTTTTCGCAAGTGTTCAACGCCAATATGACGCTCCGCTACGGGCTGGACGATGTGCGCGGCTACGAGAGCATCATCCCGCTTTCATATGTCGAGTTTATGCGTGAGCTTGCGCCGCAGGTGCAGCTTGACTTTAACCGTGTCGCGCCGATCTACGCCTACTATCCGGCGGAACTCAATTTCGATCCGCGTACCGCGCTTGAAAGCGAAATGCTCGATCTGCTCAACGTGCGCTATGTGATCACGCAAACGATCACCGAACTCGCCGCGCTCGATTTCACACTCGCCTACGAAGATTCCGCCGTTCGCATCTGGGAAAATCCCGGATGGCGTGAGCGCGCATGGTTTGAAAGCGCCTCCCGCGAACTCCCTGTCGAGATCGCCCCCGTCAGCGCCCGCGAATGGTTGTTCACGGTCGATGCACCCGCCGCAGGGGCGCTGATTATCAGCCAGAGCTACGACGACGGATGGCGGGCGTTTATCCGTCCGGCAGGCGGCACAGAGGATGACGAATCGCCGCTCACCGTCGAGCCGTATCGCGGCGCGCTCCAGCAGGTGACGCTCCCCGAAGCAGGCGCGTGGACGGTGCGCGTGGTCTACAGTCCGCAAAGCCTCTACGTCGGCGGCGTGATCAGCTTCTTAGGCGGCGTGATCGTGCTGCTGCTGTTCGGCTTATGGATGTGGCGGCGCATGGTCAGCCCATCGGAGAGTCAGGCGGGCGGCGTGCATACGATCGCCCGTAACAGCTTGATCCCCATCATCTTGAATCTGTTCAATCGCGGCGTTGATATGGCGTTCGCGTTGATCATGCTCCGCATTTTGGGACCAGCCGACGCGGGTTTGTACTTCTATGCGGGGGTTGTGTTCGTCTGGTTTGATATTTTCACCAATTTTGGCTTAAACCTGTTCTTGATCCGCGAAGCCGCCCGCGACCGTTCCAAAGCGGGTTATCTGTTCCTGAACACCAGTGCGCTCCGCGTCGTCTTGATCGGCGTGTGTATACCGCTCCTGATCGCCTTCCTGACGATCCGCCAGAACGCCGCCGATCCTTTGCCCGCGTATGCCATCACCGCGATTGCGCTCCTGTATATCGGCTTGCTCCCCAACAGCTTGAGCAACGGCTTATCCGCGCTGTTTTACGCCTACGAACGCGCCGAAGTTCCGGCGGCGGTCGCCACCACCGCGACGATTCTCAAGACGGCGGGCGGATTAGCGGCGCTCCTGTTCGGCGCGGGTGTTGTCGGCTTGGCAGCGGTCAGCATCGGCGTGAATACGATCACGCTGCTGCTGCTGTGGTTTAATTCCCCGCTCAGAAAGGCAAGGGCGCAAAGGCGCGAAGACGCGAAGAAAAACGATTCCATCGATCCGCGCCTGATTCGCGGCATGGTGCGTGAAAGCTACCCGCTCATGCTCAATCACTTCTTGGCGACGATCTTCTTTCAAGTCGATGTGATCTTGATCGAATGGATACACAACCCGACGATGGTCGGTCAGTATTCCGTCGCCTACAAGTGGATTTCCGCCCTCAATGTGATTCCGGCATTCTTCACACAGGCGCTTTTACCGGGGATGTCGCGGCAGGCGCACGAGGATAAACAGGCGCTCAAGCGCACCGTGACGATGGCGCTCAAGCTCTTGATGAGTATCGCCCTCCCGATCGCGGTGATCTTCACATTCACATCGTTTGCGCTGGCGGGATTGCTCGGCGGCGCGGCATACCTGCCGGAAAGCGCCATCGCCACGCAGTTGATGATCTGGAGCATCCCGATCGGCTGGATGAACAGTTTGACGCAGTACGTCTTAATCGCGCTCGATTTGCAGAAGCGCATCACGCGGGCGTTTGTCGTCGCAGTCGGCTTCAACCTGATCAGCAACTTGATCTTGATTCCGACCTATGGGTATGTCGCGGCGGCGATCATCACCGCATTCAGCGAACTTACGCTCTTAATCGCCTTCTCTTTCCTGATGCGTCCTGCCTTCGGGTGGATCAACTGGGGGAGCATCGCCGCCAAGCCCATCATCGCGGCGGCGGCGATGTTCGGTGTGCTGTTTATCGGTTTCGATGCGATGCCGCTTCCCGCACTCATCGCATCGGTGGCAGTGTACATAGGCGTTCTGGTCGTACTGCGACCGCTCAATGCCGACGAATTGGCGCGGCTTGCGCCGCTGATTCCGCAGCGCTTGCGCCGCGTACAAGCGTCTTAGCCGATTACGGTCATGCCCGCGTCAAAGCGGAAATATTCGGCTTCATGATATTCCGCATGATCAAGCTGACCGCGATCCAAATAAATCGAATAAAGCAGCAAATGAGACTCGCGCCGCGCCTGAAAATACTCGATCGGCGCGGCTTCGGCAGGGACGAGATATGGAGCTTGCGCCGCCAGATCAATCGCCAGCCCATATACCCTTTCGGTGTGAAGGGTTCTCGCTAGTTCGAGCATTTCACCGCTGCTTGGCAGTGTGCCTGTATCCGCATTGGCGCTGTTGATCCGCTCAATAAGCGCCCGCACTCTCGCCCGCGTATCCTCCGAAATTCTCGCGGCTTCTTCCGGGATATACCCAGCCGTTTCAAACGGTGATTGCTGGGCGCGGGCATTCGCACTAAACCCAACTGCAGAATCTCGGCTCGAACCGCCGAGAAGTCTCCGAATCAGGGCGACAATCATCGCCAAAAATCCCGAACACCCCGGCAGAGCCGCTGGCGGCGGTGTAGGCGTCGTTGTCGGTGAACTGCTGGCGCGACCAGATGATGCGACATACTGACCGGACGTTGTCGCGGCAGAACCAGCGGCTTTTGAACCCTGTTTCTTCAATTTCGTGATGCGCTGCCCGGCTGTTGCTCCCTGTCCCATGATTCAATCTCCACTCAATTTCTTAAAACGAATTTTTGAAACACGGCGACTCTTCGATACGTTGGAACGCATCGTCGAGCCGCTCTAACTCTCCGAGTGTGCGTGTAATCGGGATATATTCAACGGAGTATTGGAGGTAGTTTTCCCAGAAACGGCACGTCATCGCTTCGATTTCTGCTTCTGATGCGAGGGTTTCCTCATAGCTCGCGGCGAGCATATACCACACATCCAGTTGATACGGGATATACAGCCCGTTTAGATATTCCTGCTCCTCGCTCTGGCTGATCCGCAGAACGGTAGGAAGATTTTGATGGAGAAAATCGTTCGGTGCGCTTTCGTTTTCATAACGGGCAATGACAGCGGCATAATTCCCGCGTTCAAAATCGGCGCGCAGATAAGCACGCGCAATGAGGTACTCTGCGATAAAAGCATGAAATCCGTAATCATCCCCCGGCGGCACGACTGCCACCGCCTGCTGAAACACTTCTTCCGCAGCGGTGAGATTGGGCGATTCTTGCATCAAGTAAACTTGACCGAGTGCAACATAATCACTATATCGGTCGAATCGATCGGTGGGCATCGTCTCCACCGCGCGGCGCAGATACGACTCGGCGCAGGATAGATCATGCAGCATCAGGCAAATTTGCCCGTGCTGACGATACCAATCCCACGGGTTCGCTGCTGCACCTAACCAAGCCGACAATCCAACCGGAAGCGGCGCGGACTCTAGTGCCGTGAAAGCCTGTTCGGAAAGCTGGAGTGCCTCGGTATAGCTGGCGGAACGATACGCATTGACCGCAAGGTTTTCTAACGATGCCGCTTGATTGAGGGTGAAAAACTGCCGCGTGATCACCGCCGCCACCCCTACCACCGCCAGCGCGACCAGCACCACGCCGAACACCGCGCCAATCGCCCGATTCCGCCGTTTCACGCGGGTGCGTTCTATCTGACTCGCCGCTATAAACGGTCCGACTTCAGGACTCAGCACACGGGCGCGTGTCAGCCATCCTTCCGCGCTCTTGAGTTCATCGCCGCGCAGCAGCAGCGCCGATTTGATCTTCGCATCGGTCGCGTTTGTCCAGTCCCGCGCATCGAGTTCCCACTTGCGCCGCCTCTTCTCATCCTCCGGGATGATGGTCATCTTCTGAAGCAGGTCATGCGCCCCCACTTCAAAATCTGCTTCATCCGATTCGATACCGTCCGCCTCAGGGTTGCGGACTTCGCGCCGCACCGCATCGTAATCGACTTCGAACGCGGGATCGGTCTTTTTGCGAAAATTCACCCATGTTTGTTGAAGGGTATAGTTGCAGTTATCGAGCCATTCCGTTTTTTGTGGATTCGTCTCCCATGCTTCGGCGAGTTGCTCAGGATCGGGCAGACGACGCATCACACAGATGATCCGTTTGTTATAGCTCCGCGCCAGTGATAATTCTTGCTGGCACCACGCTGAACGTAGAGAATCTGGGCTGACGACGAACAGAAAGATCACGCAGTTTCGCACTGCTTCGGTGATCTGCGCCTGAAGTTCGGTGTAATCAGTGTCGAAAATATCGCGCCAGAGGCGGGTTTTTTCGGCTTTGAGGCGGGTTGTTAAGCGATCGACAAAGACGCGATCACGGCTTGCATAGGAGACAAAGACATCGTGCATGATGTTTCCCCTGCTAATGAAGCCCGATCACAGTATATATTGATTTTTGGTTTGAATGGAAGGTATCTGAATGCAGCAGAGGGAACCAAAGCATTCTTAAAATAACAAAAAAGTAGAGACAGGGTGTATCCTGTCTCTATCGTATATCGAACACCAGATGAGTGTTTACGCAGCGTCTACGTCTTGTTTTTTTGACGCCGTTTTTTCTTCCAGCGATTTAATCTGAAGGCTGTGCATGCGGATCACACGGCGAACATACGGATTGCTCATGACAGGCATCGCCATCCGCTCATTCCCGCGCTCAAGTTCAAAATGATACACCGTTACGGGGCGAGTTCCTGCCAGCCAGAATTCTTCAAAGTAAACGTTTGTGGTGGCAAAAGTCCAGCCGCGCATCAAGGCGGTGACCAGTGCATCGCCCCCTGCAATACGCTCGCATTTTGGACTCCAATGGCGGTTCACATCGGGATACGAAACGTGATAGTTGGTCGCGTCCGTCATCATCATAACTGTGTCCTGTCTTCTAAGTACCACAGACTAAAGTGTATATTTCAACACGTTAAAGGTGCATCACATGACATGAATGATACCCAATATCAGCCGAATTACACCCGCCATTTGTCTATTATTTACGTGCCTGTGAACCATTTTTCATATCATGCTCATTTTGACGTGAAGAATTGCTAGCATGCATCACTCTCTTTTCATCACCAAGGAGTACCCCCTCTATGGGCAAGGTAATCGTAATCGGCAGCGGATTCGGCGGCTTAGGGGCTGCGATCCGGTTGGCTGCCAGCGGGCATGAGGTCGAACTGTTCGAAAAACGTGACAAGCTGGGGGGGCGTGCTTACGTTTTTCAGACCGACGGTTTCACCTTCGATTCTGGACCAACGGTGATCACTGCGCCGTTCATGTTTGACGACTTGTTCGCGGCAGCAGGCAGACGGCGTGAAGACTACATCACATTCGTTCCGTGTCATCCGTTCTATCGCGTGTTTGATAAAGACGGGCGCGGCTTCGATTACAACGATGACGAAGCCTTTACGCTTTCTCAAATCGACAAATGGAATCCGGCGGATAAAGAAGGCTATCGAGCCTTCATCAAGACGACCAAGCCGATCTTTGATAAGGGCTTCGTCGAACTCGCGGATAAACCGTTCCTACACTTCACAGATATGCTCAAAGTCGCGCCGGACTTGATCCGCATGCAAAGCTACTTGAGCGTATACCGTTACGTTTCGCAGTTCATCGAGAATGAATTCTTGCGCCGCGTCTTTTCCTTCCATCCGCTCTTGATCGGCGGCAATCCTTTCGATTCGCCCTCGATTTACGCGATGATCCACTATCTCGAACGGGAATGGGGCGTGTGGGCGGCATTAGGCGGCACAGGCGCAATCGTCGCCGCGATGGGCAGATTATTCGAAGAAATCGGCGGCAAAATTCACTTGAATGCCTCCGTCGAAGAAATCCTGATCGATAATCACAACCGCCGCGTGACCGGCGTTCGTCTCGCGGATGGCACAATCCACAAAGCTGATCATGTCGTCAGCAATGCTGATGCCGCGTGGACATATCGCAACATGATCGCCGAAAACTACCGCCGTCGGAACACGAACCGCCGCATCGACAGCCTCAAGTACAGCATGTCGCTGTTTGTGATCTACTTCGGCACGAAAAAGCGCTACGCGGATCAGGGGCGTCTCGCGCATCACAACATCATTCTTGGTGAGCGATATCAAGGATTGTTGAGCGATATTTTCCGCAGGAAAATCGTCGCGAAAGACTTCTCGCTCTATCTGCACATGCCCACGATCACCGATCCTTCGCTTGCGCCAGAAGGCAGCGAAACATTCTATGTCCTCTCCCCCGTCCCCAATCTCGACGGCGGCACGGACTGGAACGAAGCCGCTGTCCCCTACCGTGATGCCATTTTTGATCATCTGGAAGGTGAAGGGTACATCCCCGACCTGCGCGCCAATCTTGCTGTCAGCCATCATGTTGATCCGCTCTATTTCCAAAACTCGCTGAACAGCTACAAGGGTGCGGCGTTCAGCGTGCAGCCGATTTTGATGCAGTCAGCATGGTTCCGTCCTCACAACCGCAGTGAAGACTTTGATAACCTGTATTTCGTTGGCGCAGGGACTCATCCCGGCGCGGGTTTGCCGGGTGTGCTCTCGTCGTCGATCATCGCGCAAGACTTGATCAACGCCGTTGATCCCGTCACCCGGTCGGCTCGTCCTCAAAAACCGCGCCTCACCACAGAGATGGGATAATCGATGACTCTTCAGGTGCAGCCGACGTGGGAAGCCGTTCTGCTCGATTGGGCGTATCAGGCACTCGACACCCCGATCCCGACACGGGATCTTCGTGCCTCCAGCGATCACACGCTGGAGTCCGCCTATCGCGTATGCGAAGCGATCACCCGTGAAAACAGCAAGACGTTCTTCATCGCGTCCGGGCTGCTCCCTGTCGAGCAGCGTCGGGCGGCGCGCGCCTTATATGCCTTCTGCCGCGTCACCGATAACATCATCGATGATGCCCCCAACGAACCCGCCGCCATCACCCGCGAACGGTTGGAAGCATGGCGGCATCGCGCTCTTGATCCAAACCCGCCGGATGATGATCCGGTTGCGCTGGCGTGGGCAGATGCACGGGCACGGCACAATATCCCGCCGGGGTACGCCGATCAATTGATCGATGGTGTCGCGCGCGATCTCGTACAGAAGCGTTATCTGACGTTCGATGCGCTGGCGGAGTATGCCTACGGGGTTGCTTCAACTGTCGGGCTGATGGCGATGCACATCATCGGATTTTCCGGCGAAGCCGCGCTTCCCTATGCTGTCAAGCTGGGGGTCGCGCTTCAGATCACCAATATTCTCCGCGATGTGCGCGAGGACTGGTTAGCAGGTCGCGTCTATCTGCCGCAAGACGAACTCGCCGCCTTCCGTTTGAACGACGGCATGATCGGGCAGGGATTCGGCGCAATGGATGACCGCTGGTGCAGGTTCATGAACTTTCAGATCGAACGGGTGCGCCGCCTGTATGACGAGGCTTATCCCGGTATTGCTATGCTCAATCCGAGCGGGCGTTTTGCGATTGCTGCCTCGGCTGATTTGTATCGCGGCATCTTGACCGATATCGAAGTGAATCACTATGATGTATTCACCCGTCGGGCACATGTCAGCACGTTAGGCAAATTGATGATGCTGC
Organism: uncultured Chloroflexota bacterium; assembly: GCA_937927665.1. GTDB lineage: Bacteria > Chloroflexota > Anaerolineae > Aggregatilineales > Phototrophicaceae > Flexifilum. The sequence goes on along the minus strand of CALBRY010000230.1, from coordinate 3,259 downwards.
CGGGGATTTATCGCCGAAGTCGCCGCGTTCAACCGCCGGAGGCGCATTAAACCGATGACATTTCAACTGATGGGCGAACGCCTGATCATCCGCGAGTTAACACAAGCCGATCTTGAGTTCGCCCATCGTATTCGCGTCGAATGTTTTGGCGGCACCGATCCGATCAGCGCAACGCAAGAATGGCTCGATTGGACGGTGCGAAATTACCGCGCGCTCCGCTCACTTTATCAACCCCCGTATGGTGATTACGCAGTTGTTCACCGCGCAAGCGGCGCACTCGTTGGCGAGGTCGGCATTGTGCCAACCGTCATCCCATGGGGCGTTCTGCTGAATGCTGCGCCGGAACAACCCCCGCATCGTGTATCACCGGAATTCGGGTTATTCTGGGCGACACTGCCCGAACATCAGCGGCAGGGTTATGCAGTCGAATCGGCGCGCTTGGTGATCGAATATCTGTTTAACATCCATCATGCGAAACAAATCGTTGCCACCACAGAATTTAACAATCTTGCATCTCAGCGCGTGATGCAAAAACTCGGCATGACCCTCTATCGCAACTCCACAGGCGAACCGTTTTGGTGCGAAGTCGTCGGCGTTCTCCTAAATTCTTAACATAATTCCCTGCCCAAGTTTAAGGGTTGTGTTGTATAGTTAACACATCCTTAAATATCTAAGGGCGACAGTGAGCGCACGTCGAATCACCTTCGATCCTTCGCTCGTCTATATCTGCCTGAGGGGGATAACTCATGATCGGTACACTGGTTTGTTTGATGTTTCTGGTCACACTTGGCTATCTGGCAGCGCTTCTGGGCGGCGAGTCCATCCGAGCCATCCTGATCCACGTTCAGGCGAACGTGCAAAACCGCAGTACGCGCAGCTTGTCGTAAGCGCAAACAAAACCCCTGCGTGACTGCCCTAAACGGTTACTCACACACAGGGGTTTTTGAGTCCTTCACGTTCACGCATCGCGGCTTTCGCCTAAAGCGCCACAATCCGATTCGCCACCTTGAGCTGACGCGGGAATACGGGCAAAAAGTCGATCAGCGATTGATACCGCCCTGCCGCTTTTTCTTCCAGATACCGCCGCAGCACGCTGATCATCCCCGGCAGAATTGTTAAGCCGCGCACTTTCCGCTCAAGCATCACATACGCGTCGGCTTCGGTCTTGTTCAGGTGATCTTCCAGATAAATCGCCACCGCCCCCGCGACAAACAGGTTCGTAAACTGCTCCTGCCATGTCGGGTACATGCTCTGAAATTGATCGCCAATCGGGAGCGGATGCTGTGCCACTTCTCCGATTCGATCGGCATGCACGCGCAGATAATTCATCACCAGACTCCGCCCGATCTGCATCAGAGCCGATCGATACAGATGCGCCGGATCTTCGTCATACGGCCACGGCGGACTTTCTCCCCATGCTAAACGCGGCGGGATCACACACACCAAGTCTGTACCAAGCCGCAGACACAACTCCTGATCCGTCGGGTAGCTGATGTTCGGGAGGATATAAAATCGTTCGGTGATCTCCCCGATGAACGACTCCAAAAATGGCTTAAAACGCACCGTTGCGAATGCTTTTTGCGCGTCTTTAAGTGCCTTATCCCAATCCTCGCTTTCATTCGCCCAAAATGTCGGCAAATCCGACGCTTGGTAAAAGTCGCGGATTTGTTCATTCCAACCGGGCGGCATCCAGCGCGGCGGGCGATCGATCCCGCATTCGGGAAAGCGCAGCACCATCGATAACGTAAACAGCGCCTCCAGCGGGGCGCGTTGATCCAGCAGCGCGTTTAACGCTGCGGCGGCGGGATGATCACGCAGTCCGTTCACGTGTTTACGTGTATTACGGGCGTGCGCGTGTGTCCCATGTGGACGACGTTCCTGAGCCATATCCGGGTAGCGGGTCGCTGCGAGGATGGCGCTCATCAGGCGGGCGCGGTCGTCCAATTTGACGATAACATCACTTCCAGTCATCGGTTGATTTCCGGCGGTTGTCGCAAGAGGTGACGATGTTCCTTATTGTAGCGAGAAGTTTGGAAATTCAAAGCAACCTTTCTCCTACTGCTGTGTTTTGATATGGGAGATTTAGAAGGACTTATGTCATATGCGTGTCGCACTCTTCACCGAAACCTTTTTACCCAAAATCGACGGCATTGTAACCGTCGTCTGTCTGCTGCTCGATCACCTGACCAAGCGGGGGATCGAGACCGTCATTGTTGCCCCCAAAATGGGCATTGAAGCGTACAAAGAAACACCTGTTATCGGCGTCCCCGGCGTACCGCTGCCGCTTTATCCGGAACTGCGCGTAGGACCGCCGACATGGAAAACATACCAATGTGTCAAGCGTTTCAAGCCGGATGTCGCGCATTATATCCATCCGGTCTTGATCGGCGTACCGGGAATGATGATGGCGCGCCGGATGCAAATCCCGACCGTCGCCTCTTTCCATCTCGATCTGGCGCGGCTGGTACATCATTTTAAGCTCGGCTTTCTTGAACCCGTCACCGATGCGTTGACGCGCACAGTCTTTAACGCGGCGGATTATTCGCTTGCGCCTTCCAACTTGATCTTGCAGGACATGCAGAAAGTCGGCGTAAAGCGCGTCGGGTTGTGGAAAAGAGGCGTAGACGCCGAGAAGTTTAACCCGCGTTATCGCTCCGCCGAAATGCGCGATCACCTCAGCGACGGGCATCCGGAAGACACCCTGCTTTTGTATGTTGGGCGGCTTTCGACCGAAAAACAAATTGATCGGCTCAAGTATGTGCTCGAAGCAGTCCCCGGTACGCGGCTGGCGCTCGTCGGTCACGGACCAGCCCGCGAAGAACTCGAAAAGCACTTTGAAGGCACGCCGACCAAGTTTGTTGGCTACCTCAAAGGCGAACCGCTCTCGCAGGCATACGCCAGCGCCGATATGTTCGTTTTTCCGTCCTCGATGGAGACATTCGGGTTGGTTGTCGTCGAAGCGATGGCGGCAGGGCTTCCCGTCGTCTCGTCGCGCGTCGGCGGCGTGCGTGATGTCGTCCACGAAGGCGTCACCGGTTATACCTTTGATGTCGGTGATGTTCCGGCGCTGATCGATGGCGTGCGTCAAATCGCCGTCAGCCGCGAACGGATCACCAGCATGGGTATCGCGGCGCGGCGCTTTGCCGAAACCCAGTCATGGGATGCCATGATGGATGAAGTTGTTGACCTATATCGCGATTTGATCGAAAAAAAACGCGCCGTCACCATTCAGCCGCGTGAAACCGCGTAGGACGAAATG
>CALBRY010000229.1 GCA_937927665.1 uncultured Chloroflexota bacterium | reverse complement strand
GTGCCTTCGACTGCACATTATCGTGAATGAGGGAATAGATGTAGCTCCCCGGGTGTGAAGCAGGTGCGAAACGCGGCAAAAGCGGGTCAGTGCCATTTCCCAGTCACAATCTGCCATATTGGGGGAAATAAAAACACCTTTGTTTTCACAAAGGCGTTTTTTTGTGTGCCTGGAGAGATTCGAACCCCCGGCCCTCTGCTCCGTAGGCAGATGCTCTATCCGCTGAGCTACAGGCACATCTTATCTATAGGCAAAGGATAGCATAGGAACAGGGTATGGTCAAGACCTTGATCACACCCTGTTCCCACAAATTCGCTTACGACTTCACGGTGATAATCAGGGTGAAATCGCCCGCCGAATCGTTGTACCCGACCACTTCGATCATGTATGTGCCCGACTCGGTGATGACGAAATCGGTGATGCGTGAGTCAAAGAAATTGAGTTCACGATCGCCGCTCCCATGATCATCATTGATCGCCAGCAGTTCACCATCTTCGGAGATCAAGCTGAGAATCGGGTCAAATTCTTCACCTGCCGCGTGAACGGTGATGGTGACAAATTGACCTTCTTCCAGTTCAATCTCTTCAACATAGCTGCCGTTGGCGCGGATGCTTCCTTCGATTTCGGTTGTTTCGCCCTCGTCGGTGGGAGCGCCTGTCGTCACAAATTCGATGATCAGTTCAAAATCACCTTCGGCATCGCGGTAGCCCGTCACTTCGATTGTGTACGTGCCGCCTTCACGGAAGATGTAGCGCTCAATGCGCGAATCGAATGCGTTGAGATTGCGATCGCCTGTGCCATGATCATCGTTGCGGGTGACCAACTGCCCATTTTCGTCATAGATCGCCAGCACGGGATCGAAATCTTCATCGAGTGCGTGCGCTGTGACCGTGAACACATCGCTTTCGTTCACCGTGAGTTCATAGGCAAAGGCTTCGCCTGCATTGATGCTGCCTTCAACCGTTTCGGTTTCGCCTTCTACGCGGTCACTTTGCGATCCACCCTGTCCCTGCTGACCGCCCTGCGATCCGCCGCCTTGACCAGCGCGTTCAATCGTCAGTTCGAGTTCACCGCCGCTGCCGCCGAAGCCGCGCACGCTCACGGTGTATTCGCCCGTTTCCGGCAGTTCGACTTCGCTGATGCGGCTGTCGAAGCGTTCCAGATCAGGATCGTCATCGTCGTGATCGTCGTTCGAATCGACTTCATCGCCATCCGGTCCGATCAGCGTCGTCACCGGGTCGAGGCTGTTATCGGTCGCGCGTACGGTGATGGTGACGATTTCGCCTTCGACACCATCGAAGGTGTATTCGAAGTGGTCATCGTCCGGCACTTCGCCCGTCACGACGATCGGTTCACCGTCGCCCTGCTGCGTCGAGCCGCTGTCGCCGTCCTTGCCGCCTTCGTCGCCTTGGCTGCCACTTTCGACCGTGACGAGGATCGCGCCTTCGCCGCTGCCAGCGAACGTGCTGATCACGAGCGAGTAAACGCCGTCGCTTTCAAGCTCGACACCGATCAGCGCAGAATCCAAGCGGTTCAGATCGAGATCGCTGTTGTGATCATCGTTGAAGCCGATTTCGTCGCCGTCCGGGTTGAGCAGAGTCAGCGTCGGGTCAAGCGATCCGTCTTCGCTGCTGGCGGTAATATCAATCGTCTCGCCTGCTGTGCCTTGATAGGTGAGGGTGATGGGTTCACCGGTGAACACAACAGTGTTCGTTTCTCCGGCAGTGACCGCCAACCCCTGCACCGGCTCATCAACGACGGGATCATCAGCCGGGGCAGCAGCACCGCTGGTCAGCGATACGGTAATTTCACCGCTGCCGTTGCCGCCAAACGTATTCAACACGATCGTGTACGTTCCAGCTTCGGGGAGTTCGATTTCGATCAGCGCCGACGCGAAACGATACAGTTCAAGATCGCTGTTGTGATCGTCGTTGTACTGGATCATCAACCCGGACGGATCGAGAATCTGAAGGGTTGTATCCAATGATTCATCGACGCTGGCAGCAGTCACGGTGATGACATCGCCCGCCGCTGCTTCATACGTGAAGTTGATCGGCGCGGCATTAAAATCGACCGTGATTTCTTCGCCCGCCGCGATTGCGAAGGTTTCCTCGGCAACCGGCGCTTCAGTCGTCGGAAGCGGCATGATCGTCGGCTGAATATCCGGCTGAACCGACGCGCTGAGAACACCCATCGTGACATCTTCGGGCACTTCGATCACCAGCGCTTCGCCGTAACTGGTCAGATCAATGGCAACGGCGAGGTTCAGCACAACTGCCTGCGGCAGCATCAAGGGCGGTGCTTGCGCCGGGAGATCGACGCCGAGCATAAATTCAGTACGCACAACGCGCATCGCGGCAGGATCGACGCTCTGCACCAGCGTGATGGTGATGCCATCGGCAAGCGGTTGAATCAACGGCAGAATCGTGTTGGCATCAAATCCCGGCGGAACTGCGCCCGGTTGAATTTGTGATGCACCGCTGAGGATCGATTCGAGGAGCGCCGCGCCGCCACCCGACGCGAGGAAGTCTGACAAACTCAGGTTGAGGGTAAAAACGGTGTTTCCGCCATCGGCTGCACTGCTCATGCTGATGAAGGCACCGGGATCGACCGCCGCACCCGCGCCCATGAGCGCGTCTAACATCGGCTGAAGTGCGTCGGGGGATGTCGTGGGATCAAGACCGCCGGGAAGTCCTGCACCCGCGCTCGCTGTGCCGGACAAGTTTTCAAGCGAATCACCAAGCCATCCGGTCGGTTCACCTGTCGTCGGGTCGGTCACGTTGACGTAGAAATTCCCGTCCAGAATGATCAATTCGCCGCTCAAGTCCTGCACACTGCCTAACAGCGCATCCGAGGTCACATCAAATGTAAGCTGCATTGCGCCCGCTTCGGTATCAAGCGCGCCGCTGGCATTCGCTGCAAGACTGCCGGGCTGACCGTCCATTTCGCCATCAAAAGTAAGTGCGAAATCGAAGCCGAAGCGCGTTTCCGCCGCCGATTCAGCATTCGCCTGTGACCACAGCGCGAAATCTTCCTCGCTTAACCCAAAGGTTGATTCCTGCGCGAATGCGGAGAACCCGCCCATAATGACGAGTACCGCGATGAACATCCCACTGATGAACGATCGTTTACCCATGTTTTTATCCTCTGCTTGAGTTCGCCAGAAACAAACAGGGGCGTCCACTTGGAACGCCCCCGAATTTCCTACTATCACGGGCGTATGCCCTGAATTACATGCTCGGCATGCCGCCCATGAGCGCGCCGAACAACTGCATCAACGGCTGCGATTCTGCCGGAGCTTCCACGCTGACCGCTTCGCCGTAACCGCTCAGGTTGATATCCATGCTGACCGACATATTGCCTTCCGGCGTTTCGGGATTCATCATGCCGAAGGGGAATTCAATCGTAATTACAGCGCGGCTGATCGTTTGGCTTTCGAGATCAACATACTGATCGAAGGTGAAGACCGCATTTTCAAACATCGGTCCCATCTGTGCCATGATGGCTTCGAGCTGTTCGGGGGTAATTTCTTCGCCGCCCATATCGCCCATCATACCCATCTGCGCTTGCATGACGCTCTGCATCATCTGCGCCATTTCCGGGTTGCTGAACATCGCGCCGTAATCGAGGCTGAGCTGGAAGTGCGCCTGACCATCGGCATCTTCGAGGCGCGCCATTGAGACGAATTCGGTCGGGTCCATGTCAGCCATACTGCCCATCATGCCGCTCATGTCGCCCATACCGCTCATGTCGCCTTCCATCATGGCTTCGGGGTCAATCGGAAGATCGCCCATCATGCTGCCTGCCATGTCCATCATATCGCCGAGGTCTTCGGGGGTAATGCTGTAATACTGACCCATCAGACCGATGTAACCCGCATTTTCGACCACACGCACGTCGAGTTCAGCAGGGATTTCTTCGCCGCCAGCGGTCAGCGCGCCAGTGACGAGCATCGAGAACATGCCTTCGCCAATCACACCTGCCGCATTCACGTCAATGACGACATCGCCATCCGCGCCTGTGCCGGTGATGCTGACCAAGGTGTCAACGCTGTAGGAAAGTGAGCTGGCAGTCGCGCTGTTCTCAACAGCACTTTGGTACAGCGCAGCGTCATCCGCCGAAAGCCCGAGCTCTTCTTGAGCGAAAACCGGAACGGCGATCAAAAGCAGTGCCGCCAAAACAAGCAGAATACGGACGTACTTCATATGACTCTACTCCTAGAGTTAAGCGAGAACCTAAACTGAGACTGCTGCCCTATCTATCAGTGTAAGAGTACGGGGTATGCCTGTCAAACGTGAACCCTGCAAAAAACCTGTAAATATTGCTTAAATGTTTACGTTTTCCCTCCGTTTTTTGCGTGTCGATTTAAACCCTGCTATGCTGAGGACTAAGGAGAAAATGCCTAAACGCCTATGACCCGACCTGCGAACCTGATCCGATCGATGCTGATCGGAATGACTGCCGCGCTGGTACTGGCGGCGTGCGATACGACGAGCGGCGCAACGGTTGTTGAAGTGATTCCGACCGATACACTTGCGCCGATTGTCAGCCTGACTCCGCGCCTAACCGCGACGTTGATTCCAACAACGACGCCTTCGCGTACCTCAAGCCCTATCCCCAGCGAGACGCCGATTCCGCCTTCGCCATCGAGCAGCCCGACGCCCTCGGAAACGCCGCCGATTACCGGAAGCGTTTACTCTGTGCAGTCGATCAATATGCGTGAGGGACCCGGCACCGCCTTTGATGCGATTGTCGCGCTTTCGCCCGGAACGGGCTTTACGATTCTGGGAACGAACAGCGACGGCACTTGGTATAACATCCGCCTTGATAACGGTGATGAAGGCTGGGTGAGCAATGCACTTGTTCGGGTTGCGGATACACAAACACCGTTCCCAACACTGACACCTACGCCTGATCTGACGCAGATGGCGCTCGGATCACCGCTGCCAACGTCGATTCTCGGCGGCGGGACGATCACGCCGACACCGCCGCGATCCGTCGTGACTCCGACGCTGCCGCCGACCGCCGAAAACCTGATCGCGGTGGCGACATCAACCAACGGCGGCGGACTCGCACTGCCGAATATGGAAGTGATTCAGCAGACCGCGACCGCGCTCGTTGGGGGAGTTATTTTGCCGACGAATGCACCGACATCGATCGCGGGAGGTCCAACGGGCGGACCGCTGCTGACCGGAACGCCGACGCTTGGCAGTGTCGAGATTGATCCCTCATCACGTCAAGGGGTTGATGTGCTGGCGTATTGTGATAACCCGATTTTCGGTGAACCCGCGCCGCGTGATCTCGCGTCCGGTTCGACGATTGATGTGTGGTGGCGCTGGATTGCCTTGACCGAAGCGCAAGTACAGAATCACATCAATAATGCGATCTATGATGTGCGGCTCGATGGTGTACAGCTTGATTATCGCAATTACCGCACACGGATCACGGCGCGCGACGACGGACAGTATCAAGTGGATTGGCTTGTGCCTACGCAGCCGCTCTCGTCAGGTGAACACCGGATCGAATACACGGTGACATGGCGCGAAGCGATCAACGATGGAACAGCGGATTATGGTCCGGGAACGTCGATTGTGCGGGAAACCGGACGTTGTACGTTTACGGTGAGGTGATTCACACAATTCACACGTAGTGCCACGATTAATGCCACAGGGGAAGGATGACATATCTTCCCCTGTTTTGATTCGCGGTATACTTTCCCCGTTTGAATCTTTTTAAACGGGACGAAACCTCATGGGAAAAGCCTTTGATGCGCTGTCAGCGCATCTGCGCGAAATCGATCACATAGAAGCGGCGCTCGAACTGATGGGATGGGATCAACAGGTGTTGATGCCGCCCGAAGCGGACGAGGCGCGTGCGGCACAGTTGGAAACCCTCAGCCGCTTAAGTCACGAGAAATTCACCAGCGAACAAACGCTCCGCCTGCTGGATGCCGCCGAAGCGGAAATCAGCGGCGCTGACCCCGACAGCGATCAAGCACGCTTGATCAGCGTGGTGCGGCAGGATTACGCGGAACAAACCCGCCTGCCTTCGGAACTGGTCGCGGAAGTTACCCGCGTGACGGCGATGGCACATGGTGTTTGGGCGGCGGCGCGTGCAGAAAACGACTTTGCACGGTTCGCGCCGACTCTCACACGCCAATTTGAGCTTGCGCGCCAAACCGCCGATTATCTCGGCTACTCCGAACACCCGTATGATGCGCTGCTGAACCTGTTCGAACGCGGCATGACCAGCCGTCAAGTACAGGCGATCTTCGAGGAACACAAAGCCGGACTCGTCAAGCTGATCGCCGCCATTTCGGAACGCACTGACTCGGTGGATGATTCGCCCGTGCATCAGGCATTCGATGTCGAGGCGCAGCGCCAATTCGGACTAAAAGTGATCGGCGCGATCGGGTTTGATTTCAAACGTGGGCGGCAGGATGTTTCGGTGCATCCGTTCGCGCAGTCTACAAGCAAATATGATGTGCGGATCACCACACGCTTTAGCCCTGATTTCTTGAATCCGGCGCTGTTCGGCATGATGCACGAAACAGGACACGCCATGTATGAACAGGGTATCTCGGATGATCTGGCGGCGCTGCCTCCGCTCGATAACGGGACATCGCTCGGCGTGCATGAGAGTCAATCGCGCATGTGGGAAAATATCGTCGGGCGCAGTCACGGATTCTGGACATGGGCATATCCGCAGCTTCAGGCGGCGTTCCCGGCGCAATTGGGCGGCGTCAATGTTGAGCAGTTCTATCGCGCTGTCAACAAAGTTACGCCTTCGTATATCCGCGTAGAGGCGGACGAAGCAACGTATAACCTGCATATCATGCTGCGCTTTGAATTGGAAATGGCGCTCTTAAATGGTCAGCTTGCGGTGGCTGATCTGCCGCGCGCGTGGAACGAACGGTTTGAGGCGTATTTCGGCATCGTGCCGCCTACCGATTCGCTCGGCGTGCTTCAGGATGTCCATTGGTCAAGTGGATTGATCGGCTACTTCCCAACCTACGAGCTCGGTAACATGCTGGCGGCGCAGTACTACCGCAAGGCGATTGTTGATCGCCCGCAGATTCCCGCCGATATTGCGAACGGGAAATTTGATACGCTGCTCGGCTGGCTGCGCGAGAATATTCACCAGCACGGGCGCAAGTTCACCGCCGATGAACTGACACGGCGCATCACCGGCGAGGGCATTCAGCAGCGCTACTATCTGGAATACTTGCAGGAAAAGTACGGCGCGATTTACGGACTGTAAATGTCTATCCGCCCCTCTCGCACTGCAAAGGTCGAGAGGGGCTGCATTCAGCAATGATCGCGGAGTATCATCTAAGCAGCGCAGCACGTTGATTGCACCGGACAAAGGGAGTCCTGCCGCCGCTTCGAAATGGGAATCGTTGGTTTCGTGCTCGGCGCAACTGTCTCAGAGGACTAAAGGAGCACTTTCGTGTTTGAATTGACCGAACATCCACATGTGCGCCGCAACGCGCTCACCGGGGAATGGATTCTTGTATCGCCGCACCGCACGAAACGCCCGTGGCAGGGTCAGGTGGATCGGCTGCCGGATGAGAACCGCCCCGCTCATGATCCCACCTGTTATTTATGCCCCGGCAATGAACGCGCTGGCGGCGTGAAAAATCCCGTTTACACCGAAACATTCGTGTTCACCAACGATTTCGCCGCGTTGATGCCGGATACGCCGCCGCACGCGGACACTGATCCGCTGATGACGACGGTGAGCGCGGCGGGAACATCACGGGTGATCTGTTTCTCACCGCGCCACGATTTGACACTGCCGCAAATGGAGCTTCCCGCGATTCGCCGCGTGGTCGATGTGTGGGCGGAGCAGGTGACAGAACTGGGCGCAAGCTACCCGTGGGTGCAGGTATTCGAGAACAAAGGGAAGCAGATGGGCGCGTCGAATCCGCACCCGCACGGGCAGGTCTGGGCATCCAGCTACCTCCCGAACGAGGCGGTCAAAGAGGACGCGCAGCAAAGGCTCTATCACACCACCACCGGACATTCACTGCTGAGTGATTATGTGGCGCGTGAAGTCCAAGTACGTGAGCGGATCGTCGTCGAAAACGATTCATGGTTGGTCGTCGTGCCATACTGGGCAGTGTGGCCCTTTGAGACGCTGGTCATGCCGAAATTTACGGCGCTCCGTCTGCCTGATCTCAACGACGCGGCGCGGGATGGCTTGGCGGATGTGCTCAAGCGGTTGACGACGAAATACGACAATTTGTTTGAAATCTCTTTCCCCTACTCGATGGGCTGGCATGGCGCGCCAACCGGCGAGTTTCTGGGTTCGGTTCAAGAACATTGGTTGTTACACGCACATTTCTATCCGCCGCTGCTGCGCTCTGCCGAAATTCGTAAGTTCATGGTGGGCTACGAAATGCTGGCACAGGCGCAGCGCGATATCACGCCGGAACAAGCCGCCGCCCGTCTGCGTGATCTGCCGGAAGTACATTACAAAGAACGCGGCTAATCTCCCGGACACGATGCCGCTCCACGCAAACCGTGGGGCGGTTTTACCCATTATCTGTAAAAGTGATTTCACAATATGGATCTACAAGAGCTTATTGTCTAAAATATAACCATGAATTTCATTACATGTTCGGGACGAAAATGAAAACCAACATCCTACTCGATAATGATGCTGCAACTCTGGTTTACTACCCGGAATTTGGCATTGTCCACCACACGATTCATCGCGGC
>CALBRY010000228.1 GCA_937927665.1 uncultured Chloroflexota bacterium | reverse complement strand
TTGTTGAAGTGAGTCAGAACGAGCAGCATTCAAAACACGAACAATGCTTTTGGTGCTGCGTCTATTTCCTTGAATGACAAAATCTATAACTGTTCCATTGAGTGTGAAGTTCTGAAAGTCTTCAACTTTTGCCCCCTGAAAGCCATATATCGACTGTTCAGTATCGCCCACAACTCCAACATATGTTCCTGTATGAGCTAACCACTCGACGATTTGTGTTTGAATCGGATTCGTATCTTGAAACTCATCAACGAAAAGATACGGGAATTTTGCGCTAAGAAAAGCCCGTAACTCCGGGTTCTCTTCAAGAATTCGACACGCTAAATACAGGATATCGTCATGATCGACAATGCCGTTTTTCCAGTAATTTGGCTTGTACAGGCTATATAACTCTGTTTTCTTGATGCTCGGCAATCCGAGTACTGGTTTTCTTGCGCTATTGACCGAGAGACTCCAAGCGTTCGTTGATCCATCTCGTCGCCATCGAAGTTTCTTCAAGTACTTAAACACATCTTTCTGATTGTCTTGTCTGATGAAATACCTGCCCGTGTCACCCGCTTCTCTTACTTGGGCAAGCCATCTTGTTACATTCTGATACGTAGGATGGTGTTCATCATGACCATCCATTTCTTCACTGTTCACGAGTTGCTGACCATCGCTATTGCGCAACAGGAAAGCGTATGGCTTCACCACATGAATATACAGAAAGCTGTGAATTGTGGAGGCATACACTCGATCTGAGTAGCTGCCCAGTCTGTTGATAATTTCATCAACCGCGACATTTGTGTATGAAATACATGCAATTTGAGCGACTTTTCCGAGGCGCGAAGACCGTTCCACAACATTTTTCATGTGCTCGATGAGCCAGTGCGTCTTGCCTGCACCGGGTCCTGCAAACACCCGAAAATGCATGTCGATCTTTTCGAGTCGTTGATCAGAAGTGATCGGTGAAGGGGCGTGATTATGTTGTACCATGACACACCCACTGAATCGCTCGTTCAAGATAGTGAGGGATCGTAAACGCGGATTGAAGAGAGCCTCGTTCTTCTTTAAGGGCATTCGCCAACAAAAACGCGTGTTCTCCTTTCGCATTCTCAACTGCGAGAAGATACACCGTTGCAAACGTCGCATTTGATTGTTGGGAGACATCAGCGATAGTAGCTATCGCATCATCAAGACACGCTTCCTGTAAGCTCTCTTGGACTTCATTCGGAAGGAGCGCCGGGTTGTGGATGTACTCTAGTATTGCGTCGCGGTGACTACATACCTCTGTGATAAGTATTGGTTGCCCAGTGTTTACAAGCGCCAAGTCATACTCGAAGGTTTTTTCAGAATGAAAGAGGTGAACAAATGTTGCCCCATGACAATCGGTGAGCAGGTTCTGCAACGCATCAGAGTGTTGTCGGTAGTCGAATTGTGCCGAATGTAACCCAAGTTCATAGGGAAAGCAGCTTTTGTATCGCGCTCTTGGAACGTTCTTCTCTTTCCTGCTTGGGTCTGCATCAGTAATGCAACTCACACGTTTGCGGAGTCCGAGTTCTGGACGAGCAGACCGTATCCCAAAAAGAGGGAGGAAATGTTTGAAGTTGATGCCGCCAACTGGAACCACACATACATGGCTGTCCTCAAATGATGCGGCAAGATAATCAGCAAATTGAGGGAGCAATAGCTGCTCCGCAATTCCCTCCACAAGAATGATTCCCTTTGAGAAGAGCATTGTTGATTTTGTCGCATCGAGATACCGCTCAACATACCGCTTAGACTTTACGCTTTCCGGGTGGTCACCAAAGACCCGCCCCGGGTATGCTACATGTATGCCACTAGATGTCTCATCAATCGACATGCAGATGATGGGATCAAGCCCAGATGCCGCCGTAATGTGTGTGGAGTGAGTCGTAATGAACACCTGCCGACTACCCTCTGAAGGCGACGTTTGCTGTTCTTTAATGTGCTTGAGTAACTTGTACTGCAAGGCGGGGTGAAGATGAGCTTCGGGTTCCTCAATAACAAGCATTGGGAAGACGACCGCGTTTTGCCCTCGATTTGCGACGCTTGACTCGTAATTCAGACTTGCGAGAACAAGCGATATGTAGAGCAAATTGTTGTATCCAAGCCCATTATGATCTATCGGCAGTCGGTACTGCACCCGGTCGATCAGCAATTGGAGAGCAGAAATCAACTCGCTTTCTGTAATAATTCCATGAAGTTTTGGAGTGCCACCATCTTGTGCACCTGTTTTGTTAATGAGTTCAAAGAGCTTGTCAATGTTTAAACGCTTTTCAATGTTGTCTTCGAAAATACTTTGGGTTCGACGTTCGAAATCACCTCTGTATGTCTCGATTTCTGCTTCACTTAAGTAGCTTGGATCGTCCAAAATCTGTGTCAACATTGATTTGAGGAGCGGATGACTGCCCGAATAGAGTTCGCTCTCAGCATCACGAATTGCGTCCAGAAATTGGAAATCAAACCGCCCAAGTGCCTCCGGATCTGCTCGATTTCTGCTCCGAGAATCCCCCCCGTAGATCCGTGCGACATATTTCGGAAGTAATCGGGCGACGGTCTTCCAAAAATGATCGGACTGGCTGATGGTAGCTGGTTGCTTGGAAATCAATGCATCGAATTCACCACGATGTTCTTCTGGTAATGCATACTCATAGCTCAACGTCGCTTGCCAAGGGCTTGCGATCTTGGTGATCCACGGAGCAACCAACGCCTTATCGTCTTGCGTATCTCCTTCTGACGATTCTAGGGTGACGGTTACCTCGATTGTGGGAGGGGTTGAGAAGTCCGTGATTCCTCGGTGGAAATCATAAACTGTGATGCTTTTCCGGCGTTTGCGGTCAAAAATAAGTGCCAGTGCTTTGATCAACGCCGTTTTTCCGGCGTTGTTCTCTCCAATAATGACATTTACACCGGGATGGAAATCAATCTGCGTATTGGAGAAACAACGATAGTGTTTTATGTGGATTTGAGAAATGAACATCAATGATATCCATGCGATGAAGTGAAGTGAACTAATATAGTCTGTCCAGACTCCATGTATTTTGCAAGTTCCATACTTGGTTCAGTGAATATCAGCGAACTGGATTTGGAAACAGGTCCGGATGATCTCTTATTATGTGACTAACAACTGCTTGTATATATGGATCTTCACCCTCCGCAAGCTTGGTGAGTGTGTCTACGAACAGGTCGGGACGTTTTTTCATTGCAATGATAACGAGATGCGTCCACTTTTGGTCTTCCTCCGCGAGCTTGGTAAGTGGCTCAACGAACAGCTCGGGACGACGCATCATCGCGTTAACAGCTCGACTACGCACACCCGGATCCACATCCTCTTCAAGCTGAGTGAGGTGCGTTACGAATAAGTCGGGACGTTTTGCCATCGCTAGGGCGACCTGCTCCCGTATTAAATAGTCTCTATCCGCGGCAAGCTTGGCGAGTGGCGCTATAAATAACTCAGGACATTTTGCCATTGCAGTGATGACGATATGCGTCCACTTTTGGTCTTCCTCCGCGAGCTTGGTAAGTGGCTCAACGAACAAATCGGGACGTTTTGCCATTATAAGAACGATACTGCCTCGCACCTTCTCGTCTGGATCGCTGCTCGCTGCGTGCAACAGTTGGAGCGTGCCGGAGTGATCAAGACAGTGTTCTTGAAGGGTTTCAATGCGAGGATCATTCTCCCACCCAAAGCCTTCAATCTCTCGGTCTAGTTCGTAGAGAAAGCGAAGGTCTTCGGGAGGAAGAGATTGCCCGTGGGTCATCTGCTGTTCAAGCGCCGTCACTCGGCGCATATCGGAGACCTTGTGGAAGTACTTATCTCCTTCTGGGAGGGTGTCAAGCTGGTGCTGGACAATCTCTGTCATTTCTGGCTCGAGATTCTGTCCAGGCAGAACACCGCGCACCTCAGTCACACTGAGGTTCTCACTCACAGCAATGGCGGCTCTGGGAATAGCGGGGGTTCCTGTCTGGTCATTGGAGTAGTAGACGTAGAAGTCACCCTTCTCAAGATAACCTTCTGCAGTGGGCGCTCCGGCAACACACCAACCGGTATTGTAGCCAGTCAGGGTGTCGGCAAGCGTAGACCCTGATGTGCCTTGGTCATACTTTACCCATCGCCCTTCAGTGGTACTGGCATGTTCTTTCTTGACCGACTCCTGTAAGCGACGAATGCTATCGGCATACAGCCCAGCAAATCCGCCGTGGATAACCAGTTTCTGTCGCTCCTCATCCTCCGGAAGGACTCCCTCCTGCATTTTCTTGCTCAGGTCTTCATACACCTCGGAGAGCGCTTCCGCATTCAGTTCTGGGAAGGACTTGGCGGTAGTCTTGTGTCGTCTGGGGAACTTCCCCGTCCCTAGGTCAAAGGTGGATAAGCCGGTGACGCTGCGTAAGGCATAGTAGCGAAACCACATCGGATACTGGGCATCATTCTGTAGCAAGTAGTGCACCCAAGTGGTCAGGCTCAATCGCTGCTCTGTTCGAATACGCTCAATTTCTTGCTGTTTTGCCTCATCTGTGAGCTCCATCTCCCCAAGTCCCATCTCTCGCCCAATTCGTACATGGTTGGCGAAATATGCTTCTGGGACATTGGAAGGCTCGGTAAGCAGTCGCTCAATGACATTTTCCGCATTGTATGCTCTTTGAGCGTTGGGTCATCTGGGGGGTCAAGGCGTTGTAGCAGTTCCAGAACGGCGCGGACTTTCTCTTCCGGCGTAAGATTCTGTCCAAACTTATAGTCCTCTCGTTGATGCTCCAAGGCACGAAACGTTAGCGGCTCAACTTTCAAGTCCTTAAACTGAGTAGAGAGAAACTGTTCGGGGGAAAGTGGCTTTTCTGGCACCACTGTATCACAGCATATCTTCCCCGTCTTTGCAAGAAGGATCAAGCAAGGAGAAGTAGACGATCTTTCTCCGCTCTCTTGAGTTGGGCGGGTATGAAATCGTACTATTCTAGGACGATCTCGGTTGTCCTATACATATCTTGTTCCGCAACAACCCTACACGACTCGCAGCAGCGTCGCAGCATTCCCATTGGCACTTTCTGGGGCAAACTCCACAGCAAAGCCGTGCTTTTCGTAGAAGTCTGGGAGATAGGGCGTCTGTGCGAGATCATCTCTCGTGATACATCCTGTGATGGTGTCTAACTCAAGCGCTTCCGCATAGGAAATGATGGCATCAAGCATCGCATCACCTAACCCCCTTTGACGAAAACGAGGTGGATTCCGCCTGAGAAATGGAAAGAGCTTTTCCCACCAAGGAGGAACAATTATGGGCGGATCAAAGATGATCAGATCAGTAATCTCTAGGACACCGTGCTCAGGATCGATGAGGCAGTTGATACGCCCGATATGGTGATTTCTCGTTGTCACAAAAGCACTTATGAACGTAGCACTCTCGGAGGAAAACACAACGTCGTATGTTCTCCCATCCCGATCAGTGAGCGTCTCGGCAAATCTTTGTGTGTTCACTCAGCGTTACCTCGCGGAATTATCCGAAACGGTCTCCATAGACAAACGCAGAAATATGTGGTTGGATGACCCTATGCCAGAACATACTCCCCCACCAATCTCGAGTCGCTACGACATCCCAATGAACCAAAATAGCATCATCCTGAATCCTGGACACAGTGAACCGCTCTTTCAGACGGTGCCGCAGCTTGAGCAACACGCGGTTCGTTACGCTCAAGCACAAGTCGAAGATCAAAAATACTCCCAAGTCTCGGTGTCCGAAATGATCGAGGTCGTCAAGAAAGACCCGACCGTCATCGAAACTGTGCTCAACCTCCTTGGTCAAGAAATCAAGCAGTGGCGTCTTGAAACGGAAGTGTCACTCCTCAAGATGCTCACCCACGGCAATTTTCCGGGAGACAAAAGAGAAGCGGTCAAGCAACGAATCCTCCAAGGAATTACCGGCTTGGATACTCAGTTACGTGCGATGGCGCATTTTTTCACTGAAACACAACATGAACTCACTCAAGCAGCACATTCGTCCCCCCAAACTGAAGCGTTTTTGCACACATTGCGCCAGCAAATTGCGGAGAGTCAGACTGAGCTAGACGAAGCACGTCGCATCACGCAACAGCAATCACCTCAGTCGTGATGCCCAAGAATGCGATCAAGAGCGGAGAGTAGGTCTTCTGAGGTGGAG
>CALBRY010000227.1 GCA_937927665.1 uncultured Chloroflexota bacterium | reverse complement strand
CCGGATCAACCGAGGTGGGGCGCGTCTTGATCCGCAATTCTGCTCAGACGGTCAAACGCATTTCGCTTGAACTGGGCGGAAACGCGCCATTTATCGTATTTGACGATGCTGATCTTGATGCCGCCGTGAAGGGCGCGATCGCAAGTAAATTCCGCAACAGCGGGCAGACATGTATCTGCGCCAATCGGATTTTTGTGCAAAGCGGCGTATATGATGCGTTCGCTGAGAAATTCGCCGCCGCCGTCTCGCAATTGAAAGTCGGGAACGGGTTGGAATCCGACAGCTTGATCGGACCGCTGATCGATCAACCTGCGTTGGAGAAAGTCACGCGGCATGTGCAGGATGCGATCAGCAAGGGCGCGCACCTGATGACGGGCGGCGTTCCGCTTCCGGCACAGTTCAACCCGACGGGGACTTTCTGGACACCGACGGTTCTGCTCAATGTTTCCGCCGGAATGCTGGTTACACAGGAGGAAACATTTGGACCGGTCGCCCCGTTGATCCGCTTTGAGACGGAAGAAGAAGTCCTCGCACTCGCCAACGATACGCCGTTCGGCTTATCGGCGTATTTTTACAGCCAAAATGTCAGCCGGGTGATGCGTGTCGCTGAAAAACTCGAATTTGGGATTATCGGCGCGAACGATGCACTGCCTTCGACGGCTCAAGCGCCGTTTGGCGGAGTCAAACAGAGCGGGCTGGGACGTGAAGGCGGCGCAGTCGGGATCGACGAATACCTTGAAGTCAAATATGTTTCGATGGGGATTTAGCCGATGAAATCGTTGATTTTACTCGTCACCGCCGCGTTGATCGTGGTCGGCGGCGTGATCGATGTGACCGCGCAAGATGCGCCGTCGTCGCCTGTCAAATACTGCGTCAACATGGGTAACACGCTGGAAGCACCGAACGAGGGCGAATGGGGATTCGTCATCCAAGAAGACTATTTCACCGTGCTTGCTGACGCGGGTTTCGAGTCGATCCGCCTGCCGGTGCGCTGGTCAGCCCACGCGGAAGAATCCGCTCCTTACACGATCGATCCTGACTTTTTCGAGCGGATCGATGAGGTGATCGGGTGGGCGCTGGATGCGGGGTTACAGGTGGTTTTGAACATCCACCACTACGAAGAAATCATGAGCGATCCCGCCGCGCATCGTGAGCGCTTGATCGGCATCTGGGAGCAGATCGCCGCCCATTATGCCGATAGTCCTCCGGCGCTGATATTTGAGGCGCTCAACGAGCCGAATAACGCCCTTGATGCTGATCTGTGGAATCCGCTGCAAGCCGATGTTATCGCCACGATCCGTGAAACTAATCCTGAGCGCTGGATCGTGATCGGCGGGGAGTGGTGGAACTCGATTGACGGGCTGCTGACGGTCGAGCCGCCGGACGATCAGCACTTGATCGCCACATTTCATTTTTATGAGCCGTTCGAGTTCACGCATCAAGGGGCAGAGTGGGCGACGGGGTCTGATGCGTGGTTAGGTACAACGTGGGGCAGCGATCAGGATTACGCGAATATGCTGAGCCGATTGCAAACAGCGGCGGATTGGGGCGCAGAACATGGTATCCCGGTCTTGATGGGCGAATTCGGCGCATACAGCCGCGCTGATATGGACTCGCGGATCGCGTGGACGACTGCCGCCCGTGAAATCAGCGAGAACTTGGGGATCGGCTGGTGCTACTGGGAATTCGCGGCGGGGTTCGGCATTTATGACCGGAACACGTACCAGTTCAACGCGATTTATGAGGCGCTGATCCCAGTCGCACGGTAAGGCGGGATAGGGCGAGTGTGTCCTAGTCCGCTAACAAGTCCGCTGTTTTGATCACCGTCGCAAACTCGTTGTGCAAGCTCGCCAGCGCAACCGCGTGTACTGTGTCCGCCGGGTAATGAATGCCATCAAATCCGGTGCGATCAAAGGTCGCGGTTGCGTCTGCGACGACAAACGTCTCAAAACCGAGATTCCCCGCCATGCGCGCCGATGTTTCGACGCAGTGATTGGTCGTCAACCCGACGATCACCACCGTTTGAATGTCCGCTGCCCGCAGACGTGCCTCTAGATCAGTGCCGATGAATGCCGAGTTGACGGTTTTCTGAATGATGGGTTCATCGCCTTGGGGTGCGACGACACGCTTGATGGCATTACCGGGGAGGTGCGGGCGGAGTGGTGAGTTTGGGTTGGTTGACATATGCTGAATGTGATAAATAGGACGCTGGTGGGTGCGCCATGCCGCGAGCAAGCGCGCCATATTCGCCTCAGCATCGGGATTATTGCGTGTTCCCCATACAGGTTCGTCCAGCCCTTCCTGCACATCAATGAGAATCAATGCTGTGTTCTCCGTGACCGCCGTCATGGTTCGATTCCTTTGCTAAACGAGGTTGTATTGATTGTAACGGGATGGGTCAGAATCAAAAAATCCCCGCTCCGCACCCGGAGCGGGGACACACAAGCACGGGGATTCCCGGCTGTTTAACGCTTCGTGTAGGTCGGGGCTTTGCGCGCGCGCTTAAGACCCGGCTTCTTACGTTCCTTGACACGCGGATCACGCGTCAGGAGTTCCGCATCACGCAAGGCGGGACGCAGTTCAGGATCGATCTTCAGCAGTGCGCGGGCAACACCCAGCTGACAAGCATCACGCTGTCCGCTCACGCCGCCGCCCATCACATGGATCGAAATATCAAAGCTGCGTTCCTGCCCCACCACGCGCAGCGGTTCGATCACCAACGCCAGATCACCGGCGCGGGGCATATAATCTTCGGCAGCTTTATCATTAATCGTCACGCGCCCCGTGCCGCCGGGGAACAAACGCACACGGGCGGACGCCTGTTTGCGGCGTCCAATGCCTTCGTAATACTGTGCAGACATCGTTTAAACAGCTCCCTCAGTCTATTCCTTGGTGGGCTTGGGGAGCGGGAACACCTCAGGCTGCTGCG
This sequence comes from uncultured Chloroflexota bacterium, assembly GCA_937927665.1. Classification (GTDB taxonomy): domain Bacteria; phylum Chloroflexota; class Anaerolineae; order Aggregatilineales; family Phototrophicaceae; genus Flexifilum. Next base: position 7,190 of record CALBRY010000227.1, on the reverse strand, counting down.
CCTGATGTGGGTGATCCGTCCCGGCATAAATGTGCAGCTTGGTGATCTGGCGGCGGGCGATGCGGTTCTTTGGCAGCATGCCCTTGACGGCATCGCGCAGCGGGCGCTCCGGGAAGCGCTGAAGCTGGTCGCGGAGGACGGTCGTGGTCAAACCGCCGGGGTAGCCGGAGTGCCGCTTGTAGAGTTTCGTCTCCATGCGGTCGCCGGTGACGGCAATTTTATCCACGTTGATGACAACGACGAAATCGCCCATATCCATGTGGGGGGCGAAGGTGGGCTTGTGTTTGCCGCGCAGCAGGCTCGCAATCTGGGTCGCCAGCCGCCCGAGGGTTTGCCCTTCAGCATCAACGATCCACCACTTGCGCTGTTGATCCTGTGGGGTCGGTGACCATGTCTTCTGGTGCATGATTGTTCCCTATTCTTCGTACTTCACTTCGACTAGTGTCAGCCCCTGCGGCGGCGCAACCGTCCAACGGGGCGCAATGTGCGCGCTTTGAAGCACACTTTGAAACTCCGCCAACGTCCGCCAGCCGCGCCCGACATCGAGCAGATGCCCGACAATGCGGCGCACCATATGCTGAAGGAAGGCATTCGCTTCGACCGTGTAACGCCACCACGCGACCGGAACGCCGGGATCATGCGCCCACTGGGAGCGGTAGACCGTGCGGCGGGTACTTTCACCCTGCGGCGGCTGACCGAACGCGCCAAAATCAAGGTCGCCGATCAAGAGTGCCGCTGCTTGTGCCATCGCTTCACCATCGAGCATATGATGAACATGCCATGCGCGATTGCGGTAAAGCGGTTGGCGCTGCGCCGCGCAGATCACGTCATAACGATAGACGCGCGAACTGGCGCAAAAGCGCGGGTGGAAGGTTGACCCTTCCGGCAAACATTCCAAGCTAAACAGCGCGATATCGGGCGGCAGATTGGCGTTAAGCGCCCTGAGGAGCGCGTTAGCGTCATGCCGCCAGTGAATATCGAAGGCGATCACCTGCCCGGTGGCATGAACACCTGTATCGGTGCGTCCTGCTCCGTTGAGGGTGACAGCCTGCGCGGTGACCTGCTCGATCACCTGCTCGACTGCTGCCTGAACCGTCGGAACGCCCGCCTTTTGCCGCTGAAAGCCTTGATACGCAGAACCATCATAGCTCAACGTGCCCCGGTAGCGGCGGATTAACGTGCGTTCCCCGTCCATCGATCACCTAGAGGTGATTATTCCTTCTCGGCGCGATCCACGAGTTCGAGGATCACCATTTCGGCGGCGTCACCCTTGCGGGGACCCATCTTGATCACACGGGTATAACCGCCGGGGCGCTGTTGATAGCGCGGGGCAAGCGTATCAAACAGCTTGCCGACCAATTCGCGGTCATTATTGAGGCGGCTGGCGGCGATGCGGCGCGCATGAAGGCTGCGTGCCGGATCGGGGTGTGCCAAACCGCGCTTGGCGGTGGTGATCAACCCTTCGATATCGGCGCGAATAAACTGCGCCTTTGACAGTGTGGTAATGATCCGTTCATGCTGGATCAACGCGGTCGACAGCGCGAGACGCAGGGCGCTGCGCTGCGCGGTGTTGCGACCTAATTTTTTGCCATAGACACGGTGTCTCATCGATGCCCTGCTTTCCCTTAATCGCCAGTCTCGGTGGAAATATCGTGATCGGCTGGCAGATAGCCCTTTTCGCGGAGCTTGCTGACCAGTTCATCGAGCGACTTTTCGCCGAAGTTGCGGATCGCCAGCATCGCTTCCGACCCGCGATCCAACATGTCCAACACATCGCCGACGGTTGTAATCCCGGTACGCTTGAGCGAGTTGAAAACACGCACGCTCAAATCGAGGTCTTCGATCGGCTTTTCGTACCACTGTGCATGATCAGAACGCACGTCATCGTCGGCGGGTTCGCCCGCATATTCCATACTGCCTTCGATGCCGCCACCGATCACGGTGAGGTGCTTCATCATGATGCGCGCCGATTCGCTCAGAGCTTCTTCGGGGCGGATCGTGCCATCCGTCCAAATTTCGAGGGTCAGTTTATCGAGATTGGTGCGCTGGTTAACGCGCGCCGGGCTGACTTCAAAATTGACACGGCGGATGGGGCTAAAAATCGCGTCGATGGGCAGTTCGCCAATCGGCAGACGATTACGTTCTTCGGCGGGGCTGTAGCCGCGCCCGGTTTGAACTTCAAATTCGATCTCGATGTGCGCGTCCGGCGAATCTGCGGTAAACAGATACAAATCCGGGTTTTCGATCTCGACTTCGGGCGGGGGAACAATATCCGCCGCCGTTACCATACCTTCGCCGCGATGTTCGAGGCGTAAGCGTGTCTGCTCCGTACCACTTTCGAGGCGCAGACGAAGCTGCTTGACCTGAAGGATCAACTGCGTCATGTCTTCGCGCACGTTCGGAATGGCGGAGAATTCATGATGGACATCGCTCACACGGATCGATGTGACTGCCGCTCCCGGAAGGGAGGACAAGAGCACTCGACGCAGCGCCGTCCCCAGCGTTTGCCCATAGCCGCTTTCCAGCGGGGCAATGACAAAGCGCCCATAATTACGGGTGACAGCTTCGGTTTTTACCTCATGCGGCACTACCATGTTATTCGTGATCACGTCCGCTCTCCTCTCGTGTAACACCAGCCAACGATTGATTAGGATAGGAAGAAACCTTCACAGAAGTCGTTGGATTAGCCTACACGCGGCGCTTCTTGCGCGGGCGGACACCATTATGAGGAATAGGGGTCTGGTCGGTGATGGAACGCACCTTCAGACCGCTGCTCTGGATGGCACGGATAGCAGCTTCGCGACCGGGTCCGGGACCCTTCACGAAAACATCGACTTCCTGCATACCCTGATCACGGGCGGCATCGCTGGCAGATTGGGCGGCAACACGGGCGGCATAGGGCGTGCTTTTGCGGCTGCCCTTAAAGCCACTCGTACCAGCGCTTGCCCAACCGACCACGTTACCAGACTGATCGGTCATCGAGACAATCGTATTATTAAACGTCGCATAGATATGCGCCTGACCGTAAGGGATATTCTTTGTGACCTTACGGGGCGAGGTGCGCCGTCCACCGGCGGCTCCCCCTTTGCCTTTTGCTGCGGGTGTGCGTGCCATAAATCCCCATGCTCCAACAGATTTCGACCAATTCCCCCGCTTGCACGCTTTCCAGCGCGATACGCCCTGCAATCAAGATCGCAGGGCGCATCGGGGGGTGCTGCATCCTCAATTGCGCTGCCGTTTACTGAAGCCGAGGGGGGATGCCCCCGGTGAGATCATCGCAGATAAACAGCGCCAGAACTACGCGGCGAAGAATGTCATAAAGGACAGAGCATGCCCTGTCCCTACACCACGCGCATGACCGCGACGAGCGGCACAGCGCAGGGGACGATTATTTCTTCGCGCCGCGACGACGACCACGCCCCGGTACGGTCTTTTTGATACCTTTGCGCGTGCGCGCGTTGGTGCGCGTACGCTGACCGCGGACGGGTAAGCTGCGGCGGTGACGTAAACCTCGGTAGCAGTTGATTTCGGTCAACCGCTTGATGTTCATCGCCACTTCGCGGCGGAGATCGCCTTCAACCGTAATTTCACCGATAGCCTCACGGAGCAAAGCAAGCTCTGCTTCGGTCAGATCGCGCACACGAGTGTTCGCGTTGACTCCGGTTTGAGCGAGAAGTTTCACGCTCGTCGGACGCCCGACCCCATAAATGTAGGTGAGCGCGATCTCAATTCGTTTATCGCGGGGCAGATCAACCCCTTCAATACGTGCCATAAGTCTTTAAACCCTCGCTCCCACACTGCCGTGATGCGGCTGCTAGCCCTGACGCTGTTTGTGTTTCGGGTTAGAGCAGATCACCATGACATGACCGTGACGCTTGATGACGCGGCACTTCGGGCAGCGCGGTTTTACCGATGCCGTTACGCGCATAGTCGCATCTCGCTTCTCTAAGGCGGATAGAACAGGAACGTCATTCTATCAGAGAATTGTTCGTTGTCTAGGGTAACGAAGATCATGTTAGAGGGGGTCAACCCGCCAGCACCTTTTCGATATCGCCCGCGTGCAGCCGGTTGTGAATCACGGTGAAGTACAGCATTTCGCGCATCGAGATCATCCCTATCGCCGGATGCATCACCTGAGCGCGATCCAGCGCATCATCTGACCAATTTGGCAGCATATCGATGATGCGCTGATTGGCTTGCAGCCATGCTTCCCGTAAGTGCGCGTGCTGATCCTCTACCCCATCAGGGAAGCGGTAAGCAGTGGGCAGGACATTTTGGTAATCTTCGGCGCGCACGCCTTCGTTTAAGCGCGCGAAATACATCGTTTTAACTTCTTCGTAAGTGCGCGGTGCATGAGTTGTCTCCCCGAAGCGGCGGATCACATCCTCCGGCTTGAAGCCTATCAGCTTGGCGATCGGTTTGACGGAGATAATCAAATGCTTCAAGTATCCCGTTGCTGACCATGACACGGAGTCGCCTGCTTCCAACTGGGCGGCGGAAGCAGTTTGCACCGCGTTCGCTACCCGCTGATTCACTTCATCGAGTGCTTCCGCGATTTGCGCGGCTGTCATCGGAATCATCCAAAATCCCCCACTTCTCCACAAACCGACTGATTGGTTTTGCATATCTATAACAAGTCGATTGGATGCGAAAAGATACGCGGGGAAAATCGGTCAGATGCCCCGTGTGCACGGACGGCGAATTTGTTAGGGTGGAAATAAGACGATCGGGCGGAACAAAGGAGCAGTTATGGAGCAGTTCGACGCGGTGATTATCGGGACAGGTCAAGCGGGTGTGCCGCTGGCGGCACGGCTGGCGGAACAAGGAAAGCAGGTGGCGATCCTTGAACGTCACCGGGTGGGCGGATCGTGCGTGAATTATGGCTGCACGCCTTCTAAAACGCTGATCGCCAGCGCACGGATCGCGCATCACGTCCGATGCGCCGCTGATTGGGGGATTCACAGCGGCGAGGTGCGGATCGATTACCCGGCGGTGATCAAGCGGGTGCGTGAACTGGTCAGCGCGTCGAACAGCAAAATCACCACACGTTTTGAAGATAACCCGAATATTACGTTAATCCGCGCCGAAGGACGATTTAGCGGATCGGTGGATGGGCTGCATGTCGTGATCGCGGGGGATAGGGAAATTTGCGCCCCGCAAGTCTTTATCAACACAGGGACACGGGGACAAGTTCCGCCGATCGATGGGCTGGATGATGTCCCTTATTTGAATAACGAAACGATTTTCGATCTCGATGTGCTGCCGGAACACCTGATCTTGATCGGCGGCGGGTATATCAGTTTGGAACTCGGTCAGGCGTATCGGCGGCTTGGCAGCCGCGTCACGGTGATCGAAGCGGCGGCGGCGATGCTCGAACGCGAGGATCTTGATATCGCGGCGGCAGTGACGGAGTTCTTGAAGGCGGAAGGGATCGACATCCTGACGGATACGAAGGTGACATCGGCGCGGCGGGATGGCGCGGGTGTGATCGTGACGGTCGCGCACGGCGATCAACTGCGGGAGATCGGCGGATCGCATGTGCTGGTCGCCGCCGGACGCACGCCGAACAGTGACGCGCTGGCGCTGGAAACGGTGGGAGTCAAGACGGACGAGAAAGGGTATATCCTGACCGATGGACAGATGCGAACGAACATCAACGGTATTTATGCGATCGGGGATGTAAACGGGCGCGGCGCATTCACGCATACCTCGTATCAAGATTACGAGATTGTATGGGATCACCTGAACGGCGGGACGCGATCCGCTGATGGGCGGATCATGACGTATGCCATGTATCTTGATCCGCCGCTGGGACGGGTGGGGATGAACGAAAAAGAGGCGCGCAAGGCGGGAAAAAGTGTGCTGGTCAACACATGGGCGATGGCGGATATTTCGCGCGCGAAAGAACAGGGCGAAACACGCGGCATGATCAAGGTGGTGGTGGATGCGGGAACGGATCAAATACTTGGCGCGACGGTGCTGGGTTTTCAAGGCGATGACGTGGTGCAGGTGTTCAGCTACTTTATGCACACGGGCGCGCCGTATCAGGTGATGCGGGATGCGCTGCCGATCCACCCGACGATTTCGGAGATGATCCCGACGGTGTTGGGGAAACTCAAGCCGATGGAGGACTGAGTTATAGAAAGAACGTTAATGCGAAGAACGTTAACGCAAAGGCGCAAAGACGCGAAGGTGCGAAGGTGCGAAGAACGTTAGCGCGAGGGCGTGAAGAACATCAACGCAAAGGCGCAAAGGCGCAAAGACGCGAAGGTGCAAAGGTGCGAAGAACGTTAGCGTGAAGGCGCAAAGAGGGAAGATGAGGACAGGGCATGCCCTGTCCCTACAGGAATTCGAGGGGCAAACGATGTTAGCCGCTGTGCATTTGGTGATAGACCTCGACGGTTGCGGCGGCGATTTGATCGTGGGTGTAGTGCTGGAGCGCGTGGGCGCGTCCTTTTTCCGCCAATGTGCGGCGGAGCGCGGAATCATCACGCACGCGGCGGAGCGCATGGGCTAACGCGGACGGATCACCTTCCGGCACGATTAATCCCGCGTTGGCGATCACATCGGGGATCGCGCCGCTGTCCGAACCGATCACCGGAACGCCGGACGCCATCGCTTCGACAGTGGCACGCGGTCCGAACTGCTCTTTCCAGTTGGGGCGTGTGAGCGATGGCACGGCAAGGACATCAAAACTTTGATAAACGGCGGGCATTTCGATTGAGTTGACCTGACCGACGAACGTCACCCGACCGGCGATACCTAAATCGCGCGCGAACTTTTCGAGCGCGCCGCGCTCCTTGCCGCCGCCGACGATCCGCAAGCGCCAATCGCCTTCAAGCTGGGTCGCGGCACGCATCAAGACATCAATCCCTTTTTCGGGCACAAGCCGCGCCGCCGCGCCGATGGTGAACGGGCGATCCGGTGGTTCGGGTAGGGGCGTGAACAGTTCAGGATCAAAGCCGAATTGGGCGATCACGCTGATGGGACGGGTATAACCTTTTGCGCGCCAAACTTCCGCCGCGCCATCTGTCCCGGCGATCAGGTGATCGGCATGACCGAGCGCCCACCGCTCACCCCATGAGAAGGGCGGCGGATAGGTGCGGTCAAGGTTTTGCCATGAGAAAAAGAGGGTTTTCGCACCCACACGCCGCGCCGCCGCCATCCCCTGCCAGCAGGAAAGGTTATAC
>CALBRY010000226.1 GCA_937927665.1 uncultured Chloroflexota bacterium | reverse complement strand
CATGCGGAATGTGCTGCCAAATTTCTTCCGTCACAAACGGCATATACGGGTGAAGCAGCCGCAGCGCCTGATCGAGCACATACACCAGCACGCGGCGGGCGGTTTGCTTTTCCTCGTCGCTTCCTTGATAGAGCGGGTACTTGCTTATCTCGATATACCAGTCCGCGAATTCTGACCACAGGAAATCGTCAATTTGACGCCCTGCTTCACCGTACTGATACGTCTCGAACAGCCGCGTCACAGTTTCGATTAAACGGTTGAGACGGCTCATGATCCAGCGCGACGGCAGATCGAGTGCTTCCAGCGGCGGCGCGCCTAATGGCAGATCGCCATCAAGGTTCACCGTCACAAAGTTCGCCATCTGCCAAATCTTGTTGACGAAGCGCCAGTTCCGTTCGACGCGGGTCGTATCCATGTTGATATCGTTACCCGGTGTCGCGCCTGTTGCAAGTGTGAACCGGAGTGGATCGACGCCGTACTGCTCGATCAATTCGGTCGGATCGATCACATTCCCCGAAGTCTTACTGATCTTGCGTCCGTACTTGTCACGCACCAGCCCATGCAAGTACACAGTATGGAACGGCGGCTTATCCGTAAACCACAAGCCGAGCATAATCATACGCGCCACCCAGAAGAACAGGATGTCGTACCCTGTTTCCATCACATGTGTGGGATAGAAACGCTGTAAGTCCGGCGTTTCTTCGGGCCATCCGAGTGTGCTGAAGGGCCACAATCCGCTGCTGAACCATGTGTCCAACACATCTTCTTCTGGCGTCCAACCATCGCCGCGCGGCGGATTCTTGCCGACGTGGATTTCGCCGTTCGGACCGTGCCATGCCGGGATGCGGTGCCCCCACCATAACTGGCGGCTGACGCACCAATCTTCGATGTTTTCGAGCCAGTGGTAATACACCTTCTCGAACCGCTCCGGAACGATCTGGATCGCACCGCTTCGCACCGCATCGAGCGCTTTATCCGCCAGAGGCTTAATCTTGACGAACCACTGCATACTCAGCATTGGCTCGACAATTTCGCCGCCGCGCTGAGTGCGCGGAATGATATAGGTATGCGGCTGAGTTTTGATCGTCAGATCGGCGGCGGTCATATCTGCCCACAATTTTTCACGTGCCGCAAAGCGATCCAGCCCTTGATACGCCCCCGTATTTGCATTCAGCGTCGCATCAGGGTTGAGAATGTTGATCATCGGCAGGTTATGCCGCCGTGCAATTTCGTAGTCGTTGAAATCGTGCGCCGGTGTCACCTTGAGCGCGCCCGTACCGAACTCGCGATCAACATAGGCATCGCCGATCACAGGGATTTCACGATTGAGCATTGGCACATAAGCTTTTTTGCCGATCAAATGCCGGTAGCGCTCGTCTTCAGGATGCACTGCGACTGCCGTATCGCCGAGGATCGTTTCAGGGCGGGTTGTTGCCACGGGAAGGTATTCGCCACCTTCCACCGGATACTTGAAGAAGTACAGCGTTCCTATTTCTTCTTCGCGTTCCACTTCCAGATCGGAGACAGCAGTCTGCAAACCGGGACTCCAGTTCACTAGACGGGTTCCACGATAAATTAGCCCGTCTTCCCATAAGCGGATAAACACATCCTGCACCGCTTCAGAGAGCTTGTCATCGAGTGTGAAGCGTTCCCGATCCCAATCGCAGCTTGCGCCAAGCAACCGCAGTTGATGGGTAATCGCACCACCGTATTTCTCTTTCCACTGCCATGTGCGCGCGAGAAATTCTTCGCGCCCAACTTCGCGGCGGCTTGTGCCTTGATCGCGCAGCATCTTTTCAACTTGAAGCTGTGTGGCGATCCCAGCGTGATCCGTTCCGGGAACCCACAGCGCTGCTTTGCCACGCATACGCTCAAAGCGAATCATGATGTCTTCGATTGTCACGAATAGAACATGACCAAGATGCAGCGCACCCGTCACATTGGGCGGCGGCATGCTGATCACAAACGGTTCAGCATCGGATGCGGCAGTTTCGGGCTTGAACCAGCCATTTTCCTGCCACCAGAGATAGAGGCGGCGTTCTGCCTCTTTGAAGTCAAAGTTCTTTGCCATTGTGCTTGGCATTCGGCTGTCTCCTAATCGATGAAAGCCATTCAACGTTTGAATGGGAAACGGTATGTTTTTGACGATTCCAGTTTGCGCGCCACGATAACGCGCTCCAATCGATCGGGTTGATCGCTGACAACTTCAAACCCGGCTTCCAGCAAAACGACTTTTACTTCATCGGTCGAAAGCGGGCGGTAGACGACCTGCCGCCTGATCGTGTCGTATTGGTCAGCAGCCCCTTGTACGATGAACAAGTTCTGTGTTGCGATGATGGGCGGTCCGTCCTCCCATTCCCATGTATCAAACGTGATAAACTCGCGCCCGCCTTCAAGGTTGTGGATTATGCCGGGGATAAACCGCGGTCGATCCTCAATCAAGTCTGCGAAGTCACGCATCCCGATCACCAACAGCCCACCTGTTCGCAGTAGTTGATGAAAGTTGTGCATTGCGGCTTCGATTTCACTATCGAGCAGCAAATGGGGGAGCGCGTTTCCTTTGGTGATGATTGCATCAAATGGTGCTTGCACATGCGATAACAAGCTCAAAAAATCGGCGCGCACGAAATTGATCTTGTTAGCAATTCCTTGAGCTGTCGCAATAGCACGGGCGCGTTCGAGCATTCCTTGGCTCGGATCAGCCGCAGTGACCTCAAAACCGAGTTTTGTCAGTGGAATGGACTGCACGCCAGCACCGCAGGAAGCGTCTAATATCCGCATAATTCCCTGATTGCGAAAGATCGATCGCAGCCCTAAGCCTTCGCGCTCCATCTGTGTCTCCCAATCACGAAAGAACAGCGTGTAATACTGCGCGATTGCATCGTAAAAAGGATTGGTATCGTTTGTCAGGCTCACAACGCTCCCCCTCACTGGAAACAGACAGCAAAAAGCCCTCTCCATCACAAGGACGAAAAGGGCTTTTTCGCGGTACCACCTTGTTTCTCGCGCAGCAGAAGTAAAACTATCCACTGCGGGAACACTCTGACGCGGTAACGGGCGACCCCGGTTGATCCTACT
>CALBRY010000225.1 GCA_937927665.1 uncultured Chloroflexota bacterium | reverse complement strand
GACCGCAGTGCGCACCCGGCGGAAGCGGTCAGCGCCTATCTGGAAACGGTGCACATCGTCACTGACGAGGCGCAGTGGACGCAGCGGCGCGCGGAACTGCTGGCGCTGCTCGCCGGAACGGCAGCGGAGGGGATCGTGGCGTGGTTGACCGAACACCGGGTCGTCTTTCCCGGCTGTGAGCGGGAAGTCGCGGAGCAACTCCTCACGTTAGCCAGCGTTCAGGTCGAGCCTGTGCCGACCTTGCAGCTTATCAAACCGGCGCGTGTCGCCGCACCGAAGTTAGAGCGCAAACCAGCGCGGGAACCACTGGTGTTTCCCCGACGCGAAGCCGTCCCCGACGAAGCCTTCACGCAGCAGTTGGCACTGTTCTGATGCCATGCCCGACATGGAGCGGCGCCATGCTTTCTTCAACGCGCTGTTCGCCCGCTGCACTACGTACGCCGATGCCTGTATCACGCTCACCGCCATTCATCCGGACGGCCAGCACGCGACACCCTCCCGCCATATTTCGCTGCATGATAGGGTTGCATTGCGGGGTGCGTTGGCCGACCTCGACCGGGCAAACGCGCTCGGTTGGGGCGCGTACTTCGCGGTTGGACTACGTCGTTCAGGGCTGACCCGCTGGCAGCGTGGCGGGGCAGTCGATGTCGTCGCGCTCCCGGCGTTATTCGTCGATGTGGATGATCCCTCTCCCGAAGCACTGACTCGGCTGCACTGCGCCGATCCAGCCCCATCGTGTATTGTCGCCAGCGGCAGCGGTTACCACGCCTACTGGTGGCTCGATGAGCCGACGGCCGACTTCACACGAACGCGGCAAGTGCTGCATGTGCTGGCAGTCGCACTGCACGGTGATCCGCTCAGCGTTGCCCAGAGCTTGCGCGTCCCCGCGACGGTGAACACCAAACCGGAGCGTTACGGGGCGCACTGCCACCTGCTTACCCTGATGGATCGGCGTTACGCCTTGGACGCGTTCAAACATCTGCTGCCTGTCCAAGTGCCACGCAATCAGCGACGTCCAAACGGCACTGTCCCCTACTGCCCCGCCAGCCATCTCATCACTCGCGTATCCGAGACCCTCATCGGCTTGGGCTGCAAGCCGTGCGGCGACTGGCTGAACGGTGCTTGTCCATTCCCCGAACGGCACAAGCACGGTGACCGCCACCCGAGTTTCGGGTTCAACACGCGAACCGGATACGGCTTTTGTCACGTCTGCGGCACGCTGCTGCTCAAAGATTTGTGTCCGGCGCTCGGCATGGCACTCAAGCACTAATACCAGAAACAGAAGTAGCACCAGCCAACCATTCCAATGGGTAGCGACGCAATTTGCTGGTACCCCCGCGCAGTTGAGCCGCAGTAAAAATACTGGTTGTAGCGCACATCCTCAAGCCAGCATGTTCCCACTTCCGAAACGCCCGCGACTGTCTCTTTGCCGGCGATTAGCATACAGACAAGCAGTAAGGCGGTCGTGTAGTTCTTCCATCTTCCCGGCTTCGATACGCGAAGTAGCATAATGAGGAGGACAAGCGTTATGACCCCATAAGCGACGGGATTTAGCCACCAATCGTACAGCAAACGTACTGGATGGAAGAACGTGATGGTTAGAAACAGCGCAATCAAGGCATTCTTCAAATCGAGGTAATGTCGAAAAGCAATCAAGATCAATACCGCAGCTGGCAGTATGACCCAATACAGCGTTGCCAGCGACCAGATCGACGCATTGATACTCACTAACAAAACGAGTAGTCCTGTCCACTTGAACTGCGCTTGCGTATCAAGGTGACTTCCTGATTGCACCAAGCATCCTCCTTTGTGTATCACAAATCACTATCTGTTCCTATGTGATCGTTATACCCCGCTTTCACATGTATTCAATGATCGCCCGAAAGGAAAAACAATGAGTAGCAATGGACTCAAGCCACAACCTTTGGTGCTCACCCTTACCCTGCCCGAGGCAGACAGCGAGAGCAAAACTGGCATCCTGCTGGTGCAGCGCGGCGACCTCGCCCGCGTGCATCAGTTCACCTACGAGCACGTCGCTGACCTCACCGAAGTCATCGCCGATGCGCTCATCGCCTTCGCCGCTGTCGAAGCCAACCCGCCCATCATCGCCGAACTGCCTCCGCCGAAACCACAGTCTCCCAAGCAGGTGGAGCAGCCCGCGCCGCCGAGAGAACCAACCGTCGATATTCCGCTGAAGAAGGGTGTGAAGGCTGTACGGATCAGCCATCTCAAGATCACCGGTGGGGAAACCAACGCGGCGGCTTATCGCCAGGCGGTGCTTATCGCCGGGAAGTTGATGGACGGCAAACTGTGGGACGGGGAAAGCCCGATCCGCATCGATGATGTGTACGCGCTGGCGAAGAAGATGAAGCACCTGACCGAACGCGACCTGTCGCTGTTCGCGCTGACCGATTTCGTGCAGACGGGCGAACCTGCTGACTTGGAGGCTGCGCCAGCGGCGGATGAACTTGATGACGACGAGGATGCGCTCACGCTCGAAGTACCGCAGCCTCCGATCATCTCCAGCAACGGGCATCATGGCACGAACGGTGCCGCCGAACAATCCGCGCTTCTGTAATTCACTTATCCCGAAAGGAAATCTTCACCATGACTGACCAGAACCCGACTCAACTGACCCGTGTGTTCAAGATTGGCGCGACCCGCGTCGTCGAAGATCCGTCCCTGTCCGGCATGAGCAATGAGCAGGTACGCGACTTGCTCAAAACGAGCTACCCGGAAATCGCCAACGCGACATTGCGTGAGCGCGACGAGAACGGGCTGCGCGTGGTCGAATTCCTGCCCCAGCCGGGGCGCA
>CALBRY010000224.1 GCA_937927665.1 uncultured Chloroflexota bacterium | reverse complement strand
ACGCAGATCACGGATGACGCGGGTAATGAGTATGTCAGCCGTCTGGAGCGGCGCGGAAAGCGCGCAACGGCAGAAGTCGCAGCAGTCGTGATGAACGAAGTGCTGCACATCGAAGAATCCACGACTACAACCGTCGCCTGACGGCGACGACTCTTATTCCCCTCCCCTTTTAACTGCTCAAGGGCGTGGTTGATCCATGCCCCGTTTCGGCTTACGTTATGGTCTTGCCGATTTAGCTCTCACCGGTGAGCCGCCTATTCGTATCGCATTTACAGAAGGATAGCGATCATGTCCGCGCCAATGCCGCCGCGCCTGTATGTGATCTTGGCGCGGGAAGCGAACAAAGCCGTCGTGATCCGGCGCGGTCCGTCAGAGTGGACGCGCCTCAGCTTATGGCATACAGACACGGATCAGGTGGAACATGGGCAGTGGCTTCACGCTCGCCTGTACCCGGAGCGATGCGATCTTTCGCCGGATGGGAGTCTGTTCATCTACTTTGCGTTTCACGATAACCGGGCGAATTGGCAGGCTAAACCGGAGGAATACACCGGAATTTACACGGCGATCAGCCGACCGCCGTATTTCAAAGCGCTGGCGTTGTGGAGTGGACACGACACATGGGGCGGCGGTGGCAAATTTCTGGATAACCGCCGCGTGTATGTGAGCGCCGCACCGGAGACACACCCGAATCATCCGATGCCGCGTGCCCTAAAACGGGTTGAACACGCCGAAGCGACGATGGAAGGCGATCGGTTTCGCGGATTCGGCGCTTACCGGGGCTGGCATCCGATTGATCCGAATATTGATGAGCGCGCATTGGGTCAACTATGGCAGCAGGGCAAGCCATACGAGTTCTACCGTGATCAACCGGACGGGAAAACCCGTTTGGAAGGCAGATGGACGATTGGCGATCAATCACGTCAGCGCCAATACCGGATGTTTTCGGTCAAACGGATGCCGTCCGGCGAACCGATCCTGATCAAGGGGCATACGACATGGGCGGATTGGGATCACAAGGGGCGCTTAGTGTGTGCAGTCGATGGCGCGCTGTATGCGCTCGACCCCGCCGACCCGAACGGAAACCGCACCCTGATCGCGGACTTTAACGGGCAGACTTTTGAGCCGATCCTCGCGCCGGAGTGGGCGTCTCGCTGATAGGACAAGCGCGGATCGGGTTGGTATAATGACGGGCGTTCCATCCGAGCATTACTGATCGCCTATCATCATTTTGTGCATATCCGTCACGGGGAATGTCCCTGTGACCTGAATTACGACGGAGTAGCTATGTCGCAGCGATACGAAGACAGCCGCCTGTACCGAATCCGCCATTCGTCGGCGCATGTGCTGGCAGAAGCGATGCTTGAACGCTTTCCTGAAGCGTTGATCGCCATTGGTCCGCCGATTGAGGACGGATTCTATTACGATTTCTCGCTCCCCCGGACGATTACGGAGGAGGATTTGCAGTGGGTCGAAAACCGGATGAAAGAGATCATCCGCGCCAATCACCCGTTTAAATATCGGGAAGTGACACCCGATGAAGCGCGCGCGCAGTTTCAGGGGCAGCCGTTCAAGCTCGAATTGATCGAGGATTTGGTCAACGGGCGCGAAGATGAAAATGGCAACCGGATCGCTGAACCCGCCGCGAAAATCAGCTTTTACACGCAGGACACATTCACGGATTTGTGTCGCGGTCCTCATGTCGAAACGACGAGCGGCATCAACCCGGACGCGATCAGCATCACGTTCAAGCTGCCCGCTGGAGCGTATTGGCGCGGTGATGAAAAACGCCCGCAGTTGACGCGCATCTACGGCACAGCGTTCGAGACGAAAGAAGAACTCGACGAGTATTTGCACGCGCTCGAAGAAGCCAAAAAGCGCGATCATCGCATTCTGGGCGAAAAACTCGATCTGTTCACATTTAGTCCGCTGGTGGGCAAGGGCTTGACGCTGTGGAAACCTGCCGGGGCGATGCTGCGCCACACGCTCGAAACATGGCTGCGCGATCTGCTGCTCGAACGCGGGTATCAACCCGTGGTGACGCCGCACATCGCCAACCTGAATCTGTACAAGACGAGCGGACATTACCCGTATTACAGTTCCAGCCAATACGCGCCGATTCAGGTAGATGATGAGGAGTTCATGCTGAAACCGATGAACTGCCCGCATCACATCATGATCTACAAAAGCGATATGCACAGCTATCGTGAACTGCCGCTGCGTTACAGCGAATATGGCACGGTGTATCGCTACGAAAAATCGGGCGAACTGACGGGACTCACGCGGGTGCGCGGTTTCACACAGGACGACGCGCATATCTTCGTGACGCCGGATCAACTGCTGAACGAGTTTAAAGAAGTTGTGCGCTTCTTCCAATTCGTCGTCGGCACGCTGGGGATCACGGAATTTCGCGCCCGTGTTGGCACACGCGATCCCGAAAGCGATAAATACGTCGGCGATGATGCGCTGTGGGATGGGGCAGCAAGCGCGATTATTCAGGCGTGCCAAGATCTCGGCTTGCCGCACACGGTTGAACCCGGTGAAGCAGCGTTCTACGGTCCGAAGCTCGATTTCGTGCTGCGCGATGTGCTCAAGCGTGAATGGCAGTTAGGAACGGTTCAGGTAGATTACAACCTGCCCGCCCGCTTTGAACTCGAATACGTGGCGGAGGACGGTACGCGCAAGCGCCCGATCATGATCCACCGCGCGCTGTTCGGCAGCGTCGAACGCTTCGTCGCCATCCTGATCGAACATTTCGCGGGGGCGTTCCCGGCGTGGCTGTCACCTATTCAGGCGCTCTTGATCCCGATCACGGATCGGCATGTCGAGTACGCCAACAGCGTAGCGGATAAACTGCGCGCACGCGGGATTCGTGTCGATGTTGATGCGAGCAAAAACCGCATGCAGGCGAAGATCGCCGCCGGACGTGAACGCCATATTCCGTATTTGCTCATCATGGGCGACCGTGACGCGCAAAACGGGACGGTCAGCGTGCGCTTGCGGACGGATGAAGACTTGGGCGCGCTCCCGGTCGATGAATTCGTCAATATGGCGGCGAATGTGATCAGCAGCAAGTCGCTGGAGCTGAAGTAAAAGACCGACAAACGAAGCACCGCAGAGAACGCGGAGGACGCAGAGACAAAGCTGTGTCCTCCGCGTTTTTTTGTGGATCAGACCTAAGAATGCGAGGTATTCTTATAAGCAATAAGTCGGTCGATGCGAAAGGACTACCCCATGCGCGGGCGTTTCATCGGTTGGGTCGTCGCAATTTTTCTGATCGTTGTTGGATTCGCTAAACCGTTTGCGGGGCGTGTCAATGCCGCGCCGCCAATTGCGTATGACAGCGCATTCACCCTCTACGAGGATTGGGGAAATCCGCCTTTCGCCATCACGCTGACCGCTACCGACGCGGACGGCGATCCCCTTACCCTCACGATCATCACGCCGCCTGCGCACGGCACGCTGAGCGGCAACCCGCATTATGATCTCGGCTACGAACCGGATGAAGAGTACAGCGGAACGGATTCGTTTGTGTTCAGCGCCAGCGACGGTACCAACAGCGACACGGGTACGGTCACGCTGAACATCATTGAGACGGATGACTTTGGCATTTTGACAGACCCGTATGCGCCGTACCAAGAAGGTTTTCCGATCCTCGCCCGTCCGAGCGGCGTCCCAGTCATCATGGATGGTGCGCCGGGTAATCCTGAACCATGGACAGTGGTCGACGTCGATACCTATGCCCCCGCAGCATACATTGACCTGAAAAGTTCTGCAGGCGGTCGCATTACGCTTTCCACAGTTGCAGGGCTGACCTTTACGAGGGGGGACGGCACTGACGACACGGAAATAGACTTCAGCGGCACATACGCGGCAGTGAATACTGCCCTTGACGGTCTGATTTTCACACCGTCGCCCAGTCTACTGCCCGGACAGTCCGAGCATCTTTTCGCACATTTGGCAACGAGTCCAGCCCTCTATCTCTCAGATGCTTATATCACGGTGACAATCGCGCCGGAGTTCGAGGACACCTATGTCATCAATGGAACGCTCGAAGAATGTGACAAAGAACCACAGCAGTTTTACTTCGAGGTCTACCCTATCACTGCGAGTTCTAACTCTATTGTCCGTGCCAGTGGAACATTTCCCGGAAGCGGACGGGTCGCCCTAAACACTGACAGACCTTATCGCGTTATGGGAAACCTTGACTTCGCATACGGCTTTGATGGAACAGACAATCCTGAGATGACCGTCGGGTACAACCCGCCGCTCAATTATTATCTCGCCGTAGAATCGGATCGGACAGGTGCGTACTCGATCACCCTTGACGGAACGAACTTGACGATTGGTGAAGCGTTGAACTGCGGCAACTTAGACGTGTACCCCGCTTCGCTGACGATTGAAATTGACTTGCAAGGACGCCCTACGCCGCCGCACCCAAGCTGGGTGCTGCCTCTCTATATCACGATCATCGCCGGTGATACCAGTCAGATTTCGTTCAACTACTGGCAGTACCATCCGATAAACTCCGATGAGAACGGGTTTATCACGATTGATCCGCTGCCTGCCGATGCCGATGCGAGAATTTCTGTTTGGACACCGGGAATGTTACATGCGCTGGCGGACGATTTTCCACTAATTCCCGGCGAGAACTATTTCTATGCGTTGCTCCGTGCCGGTAACGCAGACGGCAACAGCCGCGTCGATCTGTTTGATTTCTCGCGCCTCGCGGGGGCGTTTGGTACGAGTACCGGACATCCGAGATTTAATCCGAATACAGACTTCAACGGCGACGGCATGATCAGCCTGCTTGATTTTTCGCTGCTGGCACTCAATTTCGGCGCGACAGCGGGGTAAGAAACAACATTTAAGGATAACAGCTTCGTGCGAAAGGACTGCCATGCGCGGGCGCTTCATCGGTTGGGTCATCGCAGTACTTCTGATCGTCATTGGATTCGCTAAACCGTTTGCGGGGCGGGTCAATGCCGCGCCGCCGATTGCCTATGACAGCATCGAGGACATTTTTCTCAATAATCCGATGCCTATCATGCTGAACGTGTACGATGCCGATACCCTGTTCCTGACTTACACGATAGTGACAGCGCCGATGCACGGGATACTTAGCGGGGCGCCGGGCATTGATCTTGTCTATACACCGGCGGTCGACTACATCGGCGGCGATTCCTTCGGCTTCAGCGTGAGCGATGGCGCGAACAGCGATACAGGCACGGTCACCTTAAACGTGTATGGTTACGATGTCCCGGTGATCACCAATCCTGCCGCCGAATACGCAGATGGCTTTCCAATGTTAACGGCTGCGAGCGGCGTTCCAATCGTTTTCGGCGGTGCATCCGGCGATTTTCCCCCGTTCGTCATCAGTGATGCCGAGCCGACAAGCGCGGCGTACGAGGTCAGCGTAACTGGCAGTTACACAAGCACCATCACCCTTGCGACGACCCAGAATCTGACCTTCACAATGGGGGACGGAACGAACGATTCGCAGATCATTTTTACCGGATCGCTGCCTGCAATCAACATGGCGCTTGATGGAATGACGTTCGTCCCGTCTGCAAGCCTGCTTGCCGGGCAAAGCACAAGACTTCATCTAAACGCGCGGGACGCAAGCGGTTTCAGTTTCTCAGGTGTACAGGAAGTCTTCTTCACAATTGCGCCGCCTTTCGAGGACACGTATGTAGTTCACGGGTCGATGGATGCCTGCGATCAACTGCCGTCATACTTTTACAGTGAGGTTATACCGCTCCACTTTGCGAGCGATTCAAAGTTGGTGATGCGTTTTCAAGCGACCGTACCGGCAGATGATGACCGTGTCACTGAATTGACATTGTGGGGGGACGGCACAGAGTATCCGTCGCCTATTGTCGTGTCTGACGCTGAGGCACCTTACGAAATGACCGTATACGCCCCCGCCTTCAGGGATTATTTTTTGGTTGTGCAGTCAGCTCAAACGGGAGACTACACCATAACCATTGAGGGAACAAACCTCGATGTCGGCACGCCTTGGGATTGTCACAATGACTCGCTTTATGATGCTTCTGTGACGTTCCATATTGATTTGCAGGGACGCCCCGCGCCGCCGCATTCACAATGGGAGATTCCGTTGCGGGCGGTATACATAGAACCCGCCATCTCCGGAACAAATTGGCGTCGGTCGTGGCAGCGAAATGTCACCCTCGGCGCTGACGGGGATTTTACGTGGGAGCGGCTGCCTTCTGGCACGGGTGAAATCTGGATTCAGAACCTTGGCGCGCTGAGGCTGCGGGTCGAGAATGTTACCTTGGCATCCGGTCATAATATGATCGCGCTTGGAACGCTCACCGCCGGGGATGCGAACGATGACTGGTTTGTTGATGCGAGAGATGCGCAGTGGGTGGCGTATGCATTTGCCGCTGCCACAGGCGATCCGCGTTTCCGCGCTGCGGCAGACTTCAATTATGACGGTCTCGTCAACATCCTTGATTTTTCGCTGCTGGCGCTAAATTTCGGCGCGACAGCGGACTAACCGCAGAGAACGCGGAGAGCGCAGAGAGAAGGATCACCCTCTGCGTCCTCTGCGCCGCCGCTACACGCTGCGGAAGAACAGGAACACGAAGAACGTCACCGCGCCGGTGAGCAGATGCCAGACCGCGTGACCCTGTAACCAGCTGCGCGGCGCACACCAGGGTCCCCCCGTGTCCGACAGCTTCCAGATCAGGATCGCCAACCCCAGCGCC
>CALBRY010000223.1 GCA_937927665.1 uncultured Chloroflexota bacterium | reverse complement strand
TCAGGTACGGTTCCAGCACTGCCAAATCGTAGCCGTACAGCCCGGCTTTCGATCCGGACATCAGACACGGGATCAGCGCAGCAGACTAGTACAGTCTACGTTGAATTTCGGCGGGGAGATTGTCGCCCACCCCAACGCGATCAATATCGCGCCAGATGCGCTAGCCGCGTCTGCTTGATAAACGGAACGGCGGACGTTCGATGTTTGTACGAGATAAACAATGTCGGCTTGATGGATCAATCCTAACTGCGGTATACACGCAAAAAGCGGAGTCGTGTGTGAAATAAGCGTATCGAATTAACCAATACTATACCTTGATCAGCGCCGTTTTTGCCATAAGCGATTGCGAAATGCTCGGTGCTGCCGATTGCACAGATGCCCATAGCACGAGCGTTTGACTTGGAAGGTAAATTGGTATACTTTTTCTGTCATCGACCCGCGCTTCGACCTCCATTGATGTTCAAAATAAACTGCACTGGTTATTTGCAGGTGGCTTGACGCACCCTTTACTCAACCACTTTTGGGTCACGTGGCAGCAATGCCGTTCTCTGCTAGGGGTTTTCGCTCGCAGGATAAATGAGCCTAGTTTCGGTTCCGTTTCCGGGACTGCTGCGAATCTCTAGTTGTGCTCCGATTTCGTTCGCGCGCTCCTGCATCATCTGCAATCCTAGCCCGCCTGATTTCGAGGTTGGCGAAAACCCACGCCCATTGTCGCGGGCATACAGCTCGACATAGCCCTGCCCACCTCGACCCTGGATGCGAAGTTCGGTCGCATGCGCATGCTTCGCAATATTATTGAGCGTTTCCTGCATGATCCGAAATATAACGAGATTGACATCCGGCGGAAGCTTGGGTTCGCCCTCAAAAGTTTTATGTATGGCGATCCGTTTTCGCGCTTGCAGCGCCGTCGTGAGGTGATCAAGAAGTTGGGTAAATGGCGTAGTTTGCAGGTTCATAGGACGCATGTGCAAGATCAGGAGGCGCAGTTCCGAAAGTGCCCCCTTGATCAATCCATTCAATTCGGCAAGTAACTCGGGCATCGCCTGCGGATCATGTTCCTGCTGCCTAAGAAGCGAATCGAGCAGGATGCTCGCCGCAAACAGCGTTTGCGAAACCGCATCGTGCAAATCGCGGGCGAAGTGCTGCCGCTCCTGAAGCGCCGCCAATGTTTGCACCTGAAGGAAATGCTGCACGTTACCCACAGCCGCGGCGATCTGGTAGGAAAATGCTTGCAGTTTCGCCTGATCACCTGGATCAAAACCTTGGCTCGTACGGCACACCGCCACGAAATACCCGAGTGAAACTGTATCTGCTTGAATGGGCGCCACCATCGCCCCCCTTACCCAGGGAACTGGCAGGAGTTTACGCTTTCGCGCTCGTAAATCGACGTGAATCGTCGGTTGTCCGGAAGTCGTTGCGCGGCGATAAAGCGGATGAGTGGCTGCGTGCTGCATACGACGATGCCATTGTTCGACCGCTGCACGCTCCTTGTCAGAGAAACCGACGCTCGCAAAGTGGATAAGGGTATCCCCTTGAAGGAAACACAGATAGGCGGCATCAAAGGGAACAAGCCGGGGAGCTACTGCGAGGGCACGTTCCAGCACTTCCTCTATGGTATGGGTCGTATTCAGGGTTACTGCCGTATCGCGCAGAGTTTCTGCTAGCACTCGATGCGCTCGCTCTTGCGCTTCACTCTGCTTCTGCTGGGTGATATCGATGAGCGTTCCGGTAATTCGCAGCGGTTGACGTTTTGTGACAGGATCGCCAAAGATGACCTGCCCCCGAGACTCCAACCAGCGCATATCGCCGCTCTCATGTTCAACCCGGAACTGCACCCGGTACCTACCCTCATTCGTGCCTGCCACTGCCTGACTGCGCACGTCGAGCAGCCCTTGTCGGTCCTCAGGATGGATGTGGGCAACGATGAAATCAAGTGAAGGTTTACTATCACCACTGACGCCAAATAATTCAAACATGCGCGGCGACCAGTAGTATTCGCCACTGTTGAGATCGGTTTCCCAGTCAGCGACCCCCGTCGCTTCCACTGCAAGCAAACGACGCTGTTCTAACAGGTGTAACTGTGTATCGCTGGCGCGCCGTGCAGTTTCGGCACGCACCCGTTCGACTGCCGCCCACGTTCGCTCCGCAATTTCCTCGACCAATGTCACCTCATCGGGTGTCCAGTCGCGCGCCTCCGCTTGATGGATGGAAAGCACCGCAACGAGTTGATCCCCTTTTACGAGTGGCACACCGATTTGTGCGGCGATTTGCACACGCTCATAAGCCGCTTTTTCCGCGTCGGAGAGCAACGTACTGCCGTCGACATCGGGCATAACCAGTGTCCGTCCAGCGCGCAGTGAGTCAATGAGCAGCGGACCAAAATCTGACATTTGAAAATGACCGGAAAGCTTTGATACGCCATCGGTGTAGTCCTGCTCGACCACCATATAAGCGTCATCCGCTGTAATTTCGCCGAAGTGTATCCGGTTCACTTTCAGGTGCTGTCCGAGCAAATGGGCAGCCATCATCTGAATAGCAATAGGCTCGGTGAGGGGACGGAGCGCATCCGTCAGGCGGAGACGGAAAGCGTTCTGTTCAACGCTCCGTTGCAGCAGTTCATCGGCACGCTTTCGTTCCGTAATGTCGTTGAAGAGGACAGCAACCTGTCCTTCCACAGAGGTGCCAAATCTAAAGGCGTGAATGTCAAAAAAGCGATGAAGCTGAGCGACGTGGCTTTCAAAACGGATTGCCTCGCCTGTTAAGGCGACTTTCCCATAAATTTCGACCCAGTATGCTTCGTGTTCAGGGGCAAATTCACGGATCCGTTTACCGACCGCGTTGACCAGACCGGATTGACGCTCAAAGACAGGGTTCGTTTCAAGGAAACGATAATCGATGGCAGTTTCGTTTTCGTCAAACAGCATCTGAATGATACAGAAGCCTTCATCCATCGTTTCGAAGAGCGTGCGGTATCGTCGTTCCGACTGGCTGATCGCTTCTCCGGCACGCTTCCGCTCAACGGCGTAGTGCAGGGCACGAATAAGCGAACGGGTATTAATTTCTTCTTTGAGTAGGTAATCCTGTGCCCCCCCTTCCATCGCCCTCAAACCCGAGTTTTCCTGCTGAAGCTCCGTGATCACCACCACCGCGACGCCTGGGGCAGCCTCACAAACAGCGGTGACGGCTTCTCTCTCTTGCTGATGGCTGATCAGTGATAGGTCGAGCAGGACAGCATCAGCAGGGGAAGAATTTAAGCGAAGCAGTCCCTCGGATAGCAGCGTCACCGACTCAACCTCAAACGTGAACACGCTTTTTTCGTGGAGCAGATTCCAGATCGTGCGGAGCTGCTCCGGGTCATCTTCAATGAGCAAGATGTGAATCGGCTTGTGCGATGTCGCAAACTCGGACATGAAGTGCGCTCCAAACGTCAAATCATCACTTGTCTGCCTCTATAGGCGCCGATCTAGGGGCTGCGATGTTCGGTTTGGATTGATAGAAGCAAATCAACCCTATTCGAGGTTTTGATCTAAATACAAGGGAATCATTCTACACACGACCTGTGACGCTTGTCGAGTCAGGTTTATGCCAGCACATGGATGGTGAACTGTTCCTGCCTCGACTGCTACTCCCGCACCTACTCGATTAAGCGGCGGTAGCGCGTCGGTCGCAAAATGTAACGCACCGAGCGATCGAACGTCAGGTAGTTCCACAGCCAGTTAACCAGCACACTTAAGCGGTTGCGCATCCCTAGAAGCCAGATCAGATGAAGGAACAGCCACGCTGCCCACGCGATATAACCCCTCAGCGAGATGCGGTTGTAAATCCATGCCACCGCTCGACTGCGCCCGATCGTCGCCATGATCCCGCGATCACGATACTGGAATGTGTGCTCTGGCTGAGCTTGCATCCTCCGCAGGATATTCTCCGCCGCCAGCTTGCCCTGTTGTTTAGCGACCGGGATCAGCATTGGATACGGGCTGCCGGTTTGATCTTCCAAATACGCCATGTCACCTACGACATAGATGCAATCGCGGTCGATCAACTCCATCGTTTGCTTAACGGCGACCCGCCCCGCCTTCTTAATCGGCACACCCAGCGCAGTCGCCAGCGGTGACCCGGTCACGCCCGCCGTCCAGACCAGTGTCATCGTCGGAATTACCTGCCCGTTTTTGAGTCGCACTTCGGTTTCGGTTACATCATCCAGCGCGTTATTGAGGATCACTTGCACACCCAGTGACTCAAGCTGGCGCAGTGCTGATCCCTGCAGTGGTTCAGGGTATGGAAGCAGCAGGCGATCCGTCGCTTCGACCAGAATCACCCGAGCCTTGACCAGCTCCGGGTATTCCTTGCGCAGCACATGGTTATACAGCTCGTGGAGCGCACCCGCTGTTTCCAAGCCAGTTGGACCGCCGCCCACGACAACGACCGTCGTCAGGGCGCGGCGGACTTCGGGATCGGTCGTCCACACCGCTCTTTCAAACTTCTGAAGCAGGTGATTGCGCAGCATGATCGCATCGTCGAGGTCTTTCAGCGCATAGCCATGTTCGCGCAGATGCTGATTGCCGTAGTAGTTGGTCACGCTGCCCGCCGCCACGATTAGATAATCGTAGCTATGTTGGACAACCTCGCCCTGTGACTCGACGGTGATCGTTTTCGTGTCAGCATCGATCTTTTGAACCTCGCCCATTAAGAAGCGAATATTCCCATGCCGCGTGAAGATCGTGCGTACCGGGTATGCGATGCTGCTAGGATCAAGCGCGCATGTCGCCACTTGATACAACAGCGGCGTAAATGTGTGATAGTTCTGCCGGTCGATCAGCAGCACATCCACCGGCTGCCGCGCGAGCGATTGCGCAGCGAACAATCCGCCGAATCCCGCGCCGATGATGACCACCCGGGGACGATTTTGCCATTTAGCCATGAGATTATCCTGTTGGATAGTTTACGTAAGACGCAATCCCTGCCGGGGGCTTGTGTATGTTCAAAATAGAGAAACACATCTTACTGGGGTGACAGCAATGTTGACGATCAGGATTGTACACCAACCGCACTGCACCACATCCCGCGATTTCGATTGGTTTTGTTTTAGCTACTGCATCACTTCGCGCCGCAAAGAGGTTACGCCCTTGTGGAATTCATGCTGGCGTATTCTAGCTCGCGCTGACTGTGGAGATACATATGTGTGATCAGCGTAATATTCGCTTGTCGGGCACGCCGGATGTTTTCCTGAAAACTGTTTTTGCCCATCGTAATCGAAATGCTGTCCGGCGGCATGAGCAGCGCCGCCTGCGTGTCTTGATCAGACTGACTAGGAATGAGAACAATCGAGTTGGGTTTCTGCGGAAGTTTCAGCAACAGCGAAATCGAAAATGGGCGCGCAAACGAATACGCAGCATTCAAGATCAGTACTCGTTCTGTGCCTTGAACGGCGAGACGCTCTAGAACACGGGATAGGCAGTTCTCATCAACCAATGACGCACAGACCTGCACGGTTTTGACCTGCTGGTGCCGTGCGATCATGAGGATTTTTGTGTCGTTGGTAACCAGTACAATGTTATCGATCACGGGCATTGATCGAAATGAGGGAAGCTCTTGTTCAAGAACTTGTGGCGCAGCATCATTCGCATGATGTGACATTGCAACATATAGCAGCGTCGTTTTCATGAAAAAACCTCTCCCGGTAACCCAAAGCTGAAAGCATGCTGGCGGTTAGCAATGTTTAATACGAATACACAACAAACTTGACGTGCTCAACAGTACTTTGAAGAACCTTAAAGCGCTATCCGACACAGGCATGACTTCTCATTAGGTAGCTCGGCACACTTGTTGACAAACGGAATTCCCATAACTTCTTAACCTTTCGACACGTGTAGACCCATGAAACATCGGATTTGTGGTTACCGGATCAAGGTTGGATAATTCAGGCTTCTCTCGAGAAATTGTGTTGTCTCCAAAGATTAACCACAATTTCGTCTACGATGATCGTCCACACCTTTTTCACTCATGGATTCGTTACTTTCCTCTGAAAACTGTGGACAATCCTTATAGACGTTTCTGTAGTCAATCCTCTCAGACAGCACAAATGGTGGGAAAATCGCTGCACTTGCCTATGTTTACCCTGGTTCACGGTTCATCCGCAAAGCCTGTTAAAATTCGCAGCTCATAACTTTCACTCACAGGAAAGTGAGGCGTGAGTAAAGCGAATCTTCAGAAATGTTTTTTCGCATCAGATAGGCTCTACATCAACTGCGGAAGAACCACTACTTGGGGTGAAGCTCAATCAACCACTGCGGATTCTGGAAGAGCCGCGGGTTGAATTGGTGCAGGGCTGTTGCATGACGCTCCAACCGGGTGAGGAGACGACGATTTCACTGCGCTTCACGATGCATGAGATGATGGGCGGGCCGCACGAGTTTCGTGTCCATGTGCCGACGAACGATCCGACCCAAGCCGTCATCCTGCTGACGATCCTGTCCAATTGGATTGAATAAAGTCGAACTTCAAGGGGGAGCAGCTCAGCACGCGCCGCTGGGTTGCTCCATCAAAACCTATGCCTCACCAGGCTCGGACATCATCAATCCGTGAAGCGTTGGCATAATAAGCCGCTGGAACATGTCGTTCACTTGTTCCGGTGTGTGCTGCATATCCTCGTCAAACCACCAACGCAGCAGCAGCAAGAAAGTGCTCGCCACAAACTTCGCGACCACCGGCAGCGGCACGGAAGGCTCGTAAGCTGCCGGGGTCAACGCCCGTAATTTCTGCGCGATCAGGGTGGTCATTTTCCCCTGAAAATCGTTCGTCAACAGTTCAGCGCCGCGCCCCCAAACAAATGCCTGCATGAAGCGGCGCTGCTCCTTCACATGTCGAAAGAGTTCCAAGCTGGGCAGCAGACCGGGGTGAGTGCTGTCTGCTTCGGTCGCGTACGCCTCCATATCCCGGATCACCTGCTCAATCTGGCTGATTAATAAACTCTCTTTGTCGGTGTAATGCGCGTAAAAGGTGGAACGCCCGACATTAGCGCGATCCAGAATATCCTGAACGGTGATCTCCTCAAAGTGCTTCTCCAGCATCAGTTCAATCAGCGCATCTCCAAGCGACTGACGGGTACGTTTCGAGCGGCGGTCATCCTTGTCGTTTCGCATCCTTCAACCACCTTTCCGAACAAATCGGTTCCTGTGTTCCATAGAGAACTTTTCCGGGGCTTTGGTTGTTGACCCACTGCCCCCTACTTCCATTATAGTAGAAATCGAACATGGTGTTCGATATGGGATAGTTTGTCTTAAAGGAAAAGCTTGTGGCACAGAAGCACCCTGCTCCCTCCCCCCTGATTCAACTGCGCGGACTGACCAAGACCTATCAGACGGGCGCGAAAGTATTCACCGCGCTTGACGGCATTGATCTCACCATCGATCAGGGCGAATTCACGGCGATTGTCGGGCGTTCCGGCAGCGGAAAATCCACCCTGATCAACATGATCACAGGCATTGATGAGCCGACCTCTGGTGAGGTGCTGGTCGCATCGACACCCATTCATCAACTCAATCAGGAGCAGCTCGCCGTATGGCGTGGGAAAAATGTCGGCGTCGTCTTTCAGTTCTTTCAACTGCTGCCAACGCTGACCATCATGGAAAACCTAATCCTGCCGATGGATTTCTGCAATACCTATTCTGTCCGGCAGCGACGTAATCGTGCACTCTCTCTGCTGGAAAAAGTTGGCATCGCGGATCAAGCGGACAAACTCCCCGCTGATCTCTCCGGCGGACAGCAGCAGCGCGCCGCAATTGCCCGCGCTCTGGCGAACGATCCGCCGCTCCTCGTTGCCGACGAGCCAACGGGAAATCTCGACACACAGACAACGGACGCAGTCATGCAGCTTTTCGCTGGTCTTACCAGAGAAGGAAAAACAGTCGTGATGGTGACGCATGAGCGCGATCTCGCGCACTTCTTCACCCGCTTTATCACACTGGCGGACGGCAAAATTATCGCCAATGAAACGGGCGTGCCAGCATGAGCCGACCCCGCTGGATGAAACTTGCCCGCGATCTGGTATTGGCGCGCGGGCGCATGGCAATGCTCGTCGCCGCGATTGCCGCCAGCATCTTTGCGATGGCGCTGATGCTGTCCACCTTCACCGTTATGACGCGCGAAATGACCGCGAATTATGTCGGTACGAATCCGGCATCGGCATTTATCGAACTCGATCACGTCGATGAGGCGCTGGTAGCGGCGGTGAGCCAGCAGCCGAATATCGCGGATGCGGAGGCGACCTCATGGATCAATGGGCGCGTCGAAGTCGCGCCGGATCAGTGGATGCCGCTGCTGCTGTTCGTGATCCCGGATTTTGCAAATGCGCGCATCAGCACGGTCAGCCCGGAAGCAGGCGCGTTTCCTCCACCGGAGAACTCGATCCTTGTCGAACGTGAGGTGCTGCCGCTGCTCGACGTAGCGATTGGCGATGCACTAATAGTGCAGATGCCGAACGGCACGACGCAGTCGATCCCGATCAGCGGCACGGTGCATGATCCCAGTCTCGCCCCCGCATGGCAGGAACAAACTGTGTACGGCTATACCACCCCGGCTGTACTGGCGGCTTTCGGGGAAGATACGACGCTGCACATCCTCAAAATCACGATCAGCGATCAACCGGACAGTATCACGGCGATTGAATCGACCGTCGAACAGTTGACAGGGTGGCTGCGCGCACAGGGGCGCACCGTTGACGAGATTCGCATTCCCCCACCGCTCCGTCATCCGCATCAAAGCCAGATGAACACGGTCATGATGGTGTTTCTCGTCTTCAGTTTGATGGCGCTGGTCTTGAGTGCCGTCCTCACCGCCACGATGATCGGCGGACTGCTGGCGCAGCAAATCCGGCAGATCGGCATCATGAAAGCGATTGGCGCACGTTCCAGCCAGATCGCCGCCCTGTATCTGGTACTCGTCATGGGCTTGGGCTTGATCGCCGCCGTCATCGGGATTCTGCCCGGTATGTGGGCGGGACGGGGATTCGCCGATGTCGTCGCGCAGCTTCTCAATCTGAACATTTACCGCTATGACGTGCCGCTCTGGGTATACGGCGCGCTGTTGTTGATGGGCATTCTGCTCCCGCTGCTGGTCGCCATTCGCCCGATCCGCCGCGCCACCCGCGTCACCGTCCGCGAAACGCTGGCGGATTACGGGACAGTCGCCGCCGCTTTCGGTACGAGCCGGTTTGAGAGTTGGCTCAGCCGGATACAGGGGATTAACAGCGCGGTGCTGCTGGCATTCCGTAACACCTTTCGGCGGCGTTCCCGTTTGATCCTCAGTTTGAGTCTGCTTGGCGCGGCAGGTGGGATGTTCATGACCGGACTCAATACGAGCAGCGCATGGGAGACTTACATCAACATGGCGGCGGCAGATCGCCATTACGACCTTGAGGTGCGCTTGAACACGCCGCAGCCGGTTGAGCAAATCACCGCGCTGTTAAGCGAAGTCGAAGGTGTAGCAGCAATTGAGTCGTGGAGCCTGATCCCGGCGGCAGTCGCGCGCCCGAACGGACTAGATATTGTTCGCACCTATCCCGATGGTGGTCACGGCAGTTTCACGCTCCGTTCAGCGCCCGTCGCCAGCACCTTCATGAACACGCCGATGCTCAGTGGGCGCTGGTTTCAACCGGATGATACTCACCACATCGTGCTGAATCAGAATGCGCTCGCCCTGTTCCCGGATGCCGCCGTTGGCAGCACGATTGATCTTCTGATTGAATGGCAGCCGATTAC
>CALBRY010000222.1 GCA_937927665.1 uncultured Chloroflexota bacterium | reverse complement strand
CGGGAATGGGATACGGATCGTTTCGCCGACATCAGGAAGCGCCCCGGATGCGTCCATCCCGGGATTTAGCCGCACAATCTCATTCATCAATTCCGGCGTGATCTGCGCCAACGAGAAGTTGTACGGCGGGCTGAGCAAAATCGACGCGAGCGTATCCCCCGGCTGAATCGTATGATCCTGCCATTCAACATACGGTGCGCCGATCCGCGCAGGAATGAAGATCATGATCCCCGGCTGCGGTAGGCTGTTGATCCCCTGAATATTCGGATTGAGTTCATAAATCCGGTTGAGCAGATCGCTGTTGATCTGGTCGGCGGCATAGTTGAACGGCGGACTGAGCAAGATTGCCAGCAGCGTATCGCCTTCACGCACGACATAAGAGAGGGTTCCTTCGGGGGGAACCTGTGTTGAGGTCGCGCGCGGTATGATCGTCGCAACCCCCGAGCCTAGTTCGGCTGGCATCATGGTGCTGACGAGAAGCGGAGAAGCGGTGTGTTGCGCCGCGTACTGCATTTGCGGCTGCGCCGCGAAGATCACGAATGCGGTCAGGATGAGGGCGGCGACGGCGGCGGCAAGTGGGAGCGGTCGAAGGATCATGAGATGGCTTTCCTTTCGATTAATTCGGTCAAGCGGCAGAGGCGGCAGCGAAAATGCCTCTTTGCGGGCGGCGGTTTTCACGACGGTGCTGATCGCGCGCCATTCGTCGAGCGCGGCGCGGCACTGCTCACAGGCATCGAGATGGGCATCAAGTGCGGCGCGATCCGCATAAGGCAGCGGTTCGGTCAGTGAGCGGAGCACCAATTCTTCATAACGATCATGCGCCGTGCCGTTCAGCGCGCTGTGGGGGTCGGTTTGCATGATCAGAGTCCTTTCGGGTGTTCTTGTGCGCGCTGATGCTCGTTTTCAAGGATGCGGCGCAAATTCTGGCGGGCGCGATGCAGGCGGCTTCTGAGCGTATTGAGTGGAATTTTCAGGTGATCGGCGGCGGCGGGGAGCGTGTATCCCTGATAAAACACGAGTTCAAGGGCTTCGCGTTCGATGGCGTTCAACTGCGTCAGCGCGTCGTCCAACGGTTCGGGGTGGGGTTCGCCGCTGTCCGCGATGCGCGTTTCGTCAATCGGATAGGTGGGGTGACGCAAGCTCCGCCGCGCTTTGGAGGCTTGACGACTGGCAATGGCGAACAACCATGTCCGCGTCAGGCTCTCACGCCGGAACCGTCGCGCGCCGTTCCATGCTGCCAGCATGACAACTTGGAGCGCGTCTTCTGCCGCCGAACGTTCGCCAATTTCGCGGATCAAAAAGTTGAGCAGATGCAGCCCGTGACGCGCGTACAACTGCTCTAGTGCGTCACGGTTTCCCGCCGCTATCGCTTCGATCAGCGGCAGATCGGGATCGTGCTGCTGCATGAGAACCTCTCTCGCTGCACCTCTGTACAACCAATTCGTACCCGCTGAGGGCGGAATTGATCGCAGAAAGCAGCGGCTCTCATGGGATTCTCATAAAAGAAGCAGCGTTTCGGTACGGGTGACATGATTTGCGCCCCTCCCTGAAGAATTCGGGGAGGGGCCGGGGGAGGGATAAATTACGGTATATCTTCACACGGTGCGCCGACCGGCAAAATGGTCGTGTTCTGACGCACATACCCCTGAATACGTGCCGCGTTGAATTCAAACGTCACCAAGTACCAGATCAACCCATCCGAGCCGATTTCCTGACCGATCACACCGGCGACAGTGCGCGGCGGGAAGAAACCGATGCGCGGACTCTGCGTGTTCGCTTCGGAGCGCAGATTAAGTTCTTCCGTCGTGATGATCTGACAGAGGAACTGCGGAGTCGGCGTGTACGTCGGCGTATCCGAGGGCGGCGGTGTATCCGTCGGCGTGAACGTCATCGTCGGCGTATACGTCTCGGTCGGTGTATTGGTCGGCGTGTAGGTCATCGTCGGCGTATAGGTGTCGGTCGGCGTCCATGTGATCGTCGGGGTATGCGTATCGGTCGGCGTGTTCGATGGCGTGAATGTCGCGGTGGGTGTCGCGGTGGGAGGCGGGAATACAACAGGTTCCCACAGTGAGCGCGTACCCACGGCGATCGCACCAAGAATGATGATCGCGCCGCCCGCGATTGCTAACCAGCGCATCGTTGAGCGCTGACGCATCGCCCGCACCTGCTGATCGATCTTGTTGATCTCGCTGCGCCGCCCCAACACATTGAATGGTTCTTCGCGCATCATCTGGAGCAGCGATTCGGCTTCGACACGATCGCCATCATCGAGCGCATTTTGCGCCCGTTCGATGTAGCGCGAGAGCAGATCGCTCACGACGGTGCGATAGCGGCTGTCCGATGCGTATTCGCGCAAGCCGCCGAGCATCGAGCGCGCTTGACCGAGTTCGTTATCAAAATTCTGAGCGATCAGCGCCGCCGCCCGTTCGATCACCTGACGGGCGCGCTGCATATCGCTGACTCCGGCGCGCAGTTCAACGAGCATTTGCCCCATCGATGCGTCACCCGGATCGAGTTTCACGCCGAGATCGAGCAGGTTGAGCGCTTCGGAACTCATCGTGAGACGTTCTTCGAGCGAAGTCGCATTTTGCACACGCGTAATCGCGGACTGCGCCTGATCGCGGATCTGTGTCTTGATTCCGTTCAGGCGGTTGTTCGCCGTCTCGCTCAATTGATTCAAGCGAGAACTGTTCGGCAAAAGCTGACGCAGACGCGCCAGAATATTCAACACGTTTTGAAGCTGTGCCGCTTGATCGCTGAGTGTGCCACCGAGCAAACTCAACTGCACATTGACGCTTTCTGCGTCCTGCATGATGCGGCGTACTTTGTCGATGCGTTCTTCAGCACCGGGATCATTTGCCACCACGCGGAGCGCGCCTTCGTATTTGCGGAGCGCCTCCGCCCAACTATCCCCGACCATCAAGCGGTCGCCTTCATTGATCAACTCACGCGCCAGCGCAAGGTCTTGAATCTCCAAGAGCGCTTGTTCGGCGTCTTTCCAACTCAAAATTCCGGCGCGTTCCGCGAGATCGCGCGCTTCACGGTACAGCCGTTCGGCTTCGTCATAATTTCCGGCGCGCACCAGCGAATTGGCGCGGTTATAGCTCACGCGCGCTTCAAACGGGATGCGGTGATCCGGCACGACGCCGCGAATCAGGTTGTCCTCAGCTTTTTGACGGTATTCGAGCGCCGCCGCGTTGCCGGGGTTCGCGTTCAAAATGCGGTTGGCGATATCGACCACATCTTGATAATCCCCCGCGTAGTATCGCTGCGTGAGTTCGCTCATCAAGTCGTCAATATCATCGCCGGAGTAGATCGCACCCTGACCCGGTACGCGCCGCGAAACGCCTGTATCGCGCGGGGTTTCGCTCATCAAATCGCGTTCGGGCGGGGGATAACCCGCCGAAGTCGGATACACAGGCGAGGCAGGCGGCATCGATCCGGTTGAACGCGGCGGATCGGAGCGCGGCACTTCGCGGGTGCTGCTTGGGCGATATTCCCCGGTCGATGTCGAACGGGCGGGTGGTGGTTCCGGCGGCGCAGGCGAAACACGCCGCTCCACGCCGTAGCGATTAAACAGATCGTTGACGCGCTGCGCGGATTGCCCGCCTTTCAGCGCGGCTTGTTCCAAAAGTGCCAGCACATCAATATGCTGGTTATCAAGCGCGATCGCTTCGCTGAGAATGTCGATCGCCTCATCGATATCATCCTCATCCCCGGCGGTATCAATGCGAATGCGGGCGCGGCGCACCAACCCGCGGATCGTCGCCGCAATCGGAGAAGTTGGGTTGCTCACCCGCGCGAGTTCAGCAAACAATGCCTGTGCGGGCGCTTCATGAGGGGTGTTTTTCGCTTCCGCCAACAGGGAGCGGGCGGCGCGTTCCAATTCCGTGAGCGTGTTGGGCGCGGGATCATCGCCGACGCTGTTAATTCGCCGCCGCAAATCCTCGATTTGTTCTTTCAAATCCGCCATAACGTCCTCGTCAGCAAAACAAGTCACAGAACGTTACCCGATCCGACACCAATGGACAAGTGGAGGTTATCCGGCATCCGATCCATATCGTGATAAACTCAATTGTGAAATTTGTATGAAGTTTCGAAAGCGTTCATGGATGTGAAACGGTTAATCATGTAGGATGAGAAATGCGATTATCACGCCATCGCAGTTCTCATAGGAGTAGGAAGACTCGTGAAAAAAGGGTTCTTCTCATCTTGGAGTTTGAGTAGACGCTTAATCTCCATCTTTTTAGTATGGAACATTTTGCTTCCTGCGATTGTGCTGTTTTTTGCAGCACGGAGTATTAATACTGCCGCCGCTGTGCGAATTAGCTCGCAGCTTGAAGAAAATGTTCGCTTAGGGGCACGTGGCGTTGGCGATTATCTTGCACAGCAGGTTTCTACGCTGCGCTTGATCGCCGTTACTCAGAACGTGATTGCAACCGTTCAGATCAGTAACACAGCGTTTGACGATTTTAATCAAACCGTCGATGAAGTAATCGCCGAACGTGAAATCCGTTGGGAAACTGACGATACGTTTGTTGCAGGAATCCTCGCCTCGCCGATTTCGCAAGAACTCGCGCGCTATCAGGCACAGCTTCCGCAAATCCAAGAACTACATGTCATGAACGTTTTCGGCGCGACGATTGCCGCATCGAGCAGCCATGTTTCTTACAGCGAAAACGGCGAACCGTGGTTCAATACACTCATTGAAAGCGGCGAAGTCCAGATCGCTCCCCCCGCCTTCGACGAGGAAACCGAAACATGGGGGTTGGAAATTGCTGTCCCGATTCGCAACCGCACCGATGACTCGATCATTGGCGTGGTTTCGATGGAGCTTTCCTATGATGCGTTATTGACTCAGCTTGAAAGCGGGCTTGCTGCGTCGGAAGACGTAAGTTCTTATGTGGTCGATGTCAACGGTTACAACGTTGTCAGCCCATCGACGACTGAGATTTCTCAACCATACATGTCAGGCGAAGGCATCACCGAAGAGAATTATCGCGCGGGCGGAAGCAGCCTCGATACCTACAGCCGCAGCGGTGAGCATATCGCGCTGGCGTATGCGCCGGTGACTACCAGAGGGCAAGTTCCCGAAATTGACCGCTTGGAATGGGTAGCTACGCTGGAGCAGCCGCTTTCGCGCGTGTTTGCGCTCATTAACGATGTGCGTGTCATTGTTGGGCTGATCATCGTGCTGCCGTTGTTCATCACCCTGATTGTGTTCTACTTGATTGCGCGCATGCTGACGCGCGAACTCGTCAAAGTGGGTCACGGCGCGCTCCAATTTGCCGAAGGTCACTACGATACGCGTATCGCCGTTCAAGCTGGCAATCCGCCGGAAATTCGTGCGCTTGCTGCGTCGTTCAACACAATGGCGGATAAAATTCAGCAGTACACCAACCAGTTGAAAGAAGCCGAAAATACCTCGCGGACGCAAAATCAAGCACTGGTCAAGGCGAATAATCAGCTTGCGGTGGCACGGCGGCAGGCGGAAGAATCAACCCGCGTAAAAAGTGAATTTCTCGCCACAATGTCTCATGAACTGCGAACGCCGCTTAATGCGATCATCGGCTACACTGAAATTCAACTCGCGGGCATGACCGGTGAACTAACACCCGAACAGACAGATTATCAAAACCGTGTGCTTCGTAACGCCAATAATCTGCTTGATTTGATCAACGATATCCTTGATCTCTCCAAAATCGAAGCGGGACGTATTGAGGTGGTTTCGCAGCCATTCCGCCCCGGTGAACTGCTGAACGAAATTGGCTATCAAACGAGTGCATTGCTTACAGGAAAACCGATCACCTTCGTTTCGAGCCTTGATCCAACCCTGCCCGAAACCGTCCTCGGCGATTATGGACGGTTGAAGCAGATCATCCTCAATCTGGTGGGAAATGCGGTGAAGTTTACCGAAGCGGGCGAAGTCAGCCTAAGCTTTACCCGTCAGGATGATCAATGGTGGCGGATCAGTGTCCGTGATACGGGGGTTGGCATTCCGTCGCACGCTCAGGAGTACATTTTTGAGGAGTTCCGTCAGCTAGATGGCAGTATGCAGCGCCGTCATCAAGGAACGGGATTAGGATTGGCGATCGTCCGCAAGCTGGTTTTGTTGATGAGCGGCAAAATTCTGCTCAAGAGCAAGGTCGGTGAGGGCAGCGAATTTACGATCGTCCTGCCGCTGGTAACCGAGCCTTCGCTTGAGTACACCACAAAATGACCACGCAAACGCAGAAAAGGATACTGTGATCATGGCTGTCGATCCCAACATTTCAAATTGGGTCGTCTTGATTGTAGATGATGAACCGGACAATGTTGGCGTCGCTGAAAAAGTTCTACGGTTCAGCGGCGCAGTCACCTATACTGCGGTGGACGGCATCGAGGGTCTGCGAATGCTGGAAAATGTGACGCCGACATTCATCCTGCTCGATTTGTCGATGCCGATCATGGACGGGTGGACGATGCTGGAAAAAATCCGCACAAACCCCGATTTGCGCCATCTGGTTGTCATCGCGCTGACAGCACACGCGATGCATGGTGATCGGGAACGCGCACTCGAAGCCGGGTTTGATTGGTACATCAGCAAGCCGTTTCACATCAAGTCGTTTCTGGAAGAAATCAAAGCATGTCTTCTCAAAGTGGGTGCGCGGGCGAGTTCAGGCTAAACGGGAGATAACCCATGTCGTGGCATTTTCTCGTCGTGGAGGACACAGACGACGACGTTCAGATGGTGTCCAAAGTGCTGGCGCATTACAACATTCAGGTGACGATTGCGCGCAACGGGCATGAATGCCTGAATACATTAGGTCAATTTGAGCCAACCGCGATCATTATGGATCTCGCGATGCCGGGATTAAACGGATGGGAAACACTGGTCGAAATCCGCGCCAACCCGGATACCGCGCACATCCCGGTGATCGCCATCACCGCCTATGGATCGGATCGCGTCGCTCAGGATGCGCTCGCTGCTGGCTTTAACGGCTATATTCCAAAACCGATCAAGCCGACTCAGTTTGTCGGGCAGATCACCGCGATGCTGCAAGGCTAACAGTTCCCCTCCCTCTCGGAGGGGGTCAATCCCCGCCAACAAGCTGGAATTTTTACACTTTTCCCATTACGTCACCTTTATACTTAGAAAGGGAGTTACCCATGAATTGAGGAACACCATGCGTTTTCAAGACCTGAACTGGAAAGATGTCGAGCGTTATCTGGAAAATGATAACCGGATCATCTTGATCACTGGCGCAACCGAGCAGCACGCCTATTTGAGCCTGCTCACGGATATTCTCGCGCCTGCCAAGATCGCGCTCGCCGCTGCCGAGCGGGAAGGTGTTCTCGTTGCGCCGCCGCTTAATTTTGGCGTCAGCGGTATCTTCGCGGAATTTCCCGGCACGATCACCTTAAGTCGTGAGACTTTCGAGAACGTCCTATACGAAATGGTCGAAAGCCTGATGCATCAGGGTTTCAGCCGCTTTTTTATCCTGAACGGACACGGTGGGAATCGTCTGCCATCGCGGGTAAGTGAACTGCAAGACGAGGGTTTGATTCACGTCGAATGGTACGATTGGTGGCGTGAAAACGCTGTAAAGCATTTTGAAAACGAAATCGGTCTGACGGTGGATCATGCGAATTGGGGCGAAAATTTCCCGTTCACACGCGTTGCTGATTTGCCACAAGAAGTTCTGCAAACCGCCAAACCTCGCATCAATCTCGAACTATTGGAAGAAGGCGAATCGATGCGCGAAGTCGCCGGGGATGGCTGCTACGGCGGTGTTTACCAGATCAGCGACGAATTGATGATGCAGCTTTATTTGCGCGTGGTTGACGAAGTCGCGGGACGATTGTTTGCAATGCGCGGCGAGTAGCTGTAACCCCTCACCACAAAGGACGCAGAGGACGCCGCGTGAAAAGCGGTTCTCTCTGCGTCCCACCATGCGCCACTTCATTTCACCGCATCCACACCTTATAATTCATCGTTACACAACCAGACGGATCATCAAGGCGACTTCCTAATTATGTTTGACAAACTGGCAGCGATTGAATCGCGTTATGACGAACTCGAACGGCTGCTCGGTGATCCGAGTGTGCTGAACGACTACAGCAAAGTCGCGGAACTGAGCAAAGAACGGTCAAACCTGACCGAAATTGTGGAGACGTTCCGCGTTTTTAAGCGCAAGTCGGCTGATTTAGACAGCACACTGGAACTTCTCGAAGACGAAACTGATCCTGATCTGCGGGTGATGGCAGAAGAAGAAATGCACTCGCTGAAAACGGATATAGAGGCGCTGAACGATCAACTGCGTCTGCTGCTGCTGCCGAAAGATGCCCGCGACGATAAGAACGTGATTATCGAAATCCGCTCCGGGGCGGGCGGCGATGAATCGGCGTTGTTCGCGGCGGATTTGTTCCGCATGTACAGCTATTACGCGACCGCGCGCGGCTGGAAAATGGATGTACTCGAACAGAGCGACAGCGAAGCGGGCGGCTTCAAAAAGATCGAATTCGAAATTCGCGGCAAGGGTGCGTTCAGCCGCTTGAAATATGAAAGCGGTGTTCACCGTGTTCAGCGCGTGCCGGAAACAGAAAGTCAGGGGCGCGTGCATACCAGCACCGTAACGGTTGCCGTACTCGCGGAACTCGAAGATGTAGACGTGCAGTTGAATATGAATGATGTCCGCGTCGATGTGTACCGGAGCGGCGGCGCGGGTGGTCAATCGGTCAACACGACGGACTCGGCAGTTCGGATGACGCACATCCCAAGCGGGCTTGTCGTCGCGGTGCAGGACGAACGCTCACAGCTTCAAAACAAAGAACGCGCGAAACAGCTTTTGCTCAACCGCCTCTATGAAATCGAAGTCGAGAAACAGCGGAGCGCGCAGGAAAGCGAACGGCGGAGTCAAGTCGGGACGGGTGACCGATCCGAAAAAATCCGCACGTATAACTACCCGCAAAACCGTGTGACCGATCACCGCGTCAACGTGACAAGTTATAACCTGCCCGTCGTGATGGAAGGTGCGATTGATGAATTCATCGACGAATTGATCGCGCAAGATCAGGCGGAAAAGCTGGCGGGCGGCATCGGCGACATGGCGTAAGCGCGCATGAAACTCGCTCAAGTCCTCCGCGACGCGCAGACGCGGATCGCGCAGGTGTCCGGCTCGGCGCGGCTGGATGCACAGTTATTACTCGCGCACGCGCTCGGCGTTGACCGCACCTATGTGATCGCGCACGGCGAACGTGAACTGACGGCGGAAGAACTCGCCGCGTTTGCGCCGCTGGTCGAACGGGCGGTGAATGCCGAGCCGATCCCGTACATTCTCGAAAAGCGGGCATTTTTTGACCGCGAACTCTACGTCAACCATGATGTGCTGATCCCGCGCCCGGAAACCGAACTCCTGCTTGAGCGTGCGCTCGAATGGACGAAAACGCATCCGGTGCGGCTGGCGGCGGACATCGGTACGGGGAGCGGCGCGCTGGCAGTCACATACTGCGCGCTGATCAAATTGGCGAAGGTGTACGCGACCGACATCAGCGCGGAAGCGCTTGCCGTTGCGCGCAAGAATGCCGAACAATTCGGCTTGCTGGATCGGCTGACACTGATTCAGGGCGATCTCGCCGCGCCGCTGATCGAACGCGGGATCAAGCTCGATCTGCTGATGGCAAATCTCCCCTACATCCCCACCGAAATTATCACCACGCTTGCGCCGAACGTGCGCGAATATGAACCGCGTGTCGCACTCGATGGCGGCAGCGATGGCATGGCGCTGATCCGCCGCTTGATCGGGCAGATTTCGCTGGTGTGCCAGCCGGACGCGCTGATTTTGCTTGAAATTGGGATGGATCAAGAGGCGGCAGTGCGTGAATTGGCGGGAGCGATCCCCGGCGCGCGTGTGACACACTTCACCGATTACGCGGGCTTGGATCGGATTGTGCAGATCGAGTTAAGCCCCACTTCTTCGTAAACTTGGCTGCTCCTCTCTCCAAATTGAGAGAGAGAAGCAGCCTACAGCATGCTTAAGCTTACGGGTGATTCCCCGAATTTTCAGTCACGTACAGCGTACCGCCAATGCTGCCGCCGCTTGAGAATGTACCCACCCACACATCATAACGACCGCTAGACGGTGTATTGAACGAAATCGTCGGGTTGAGCGTGCCAAACGAATCATCGTTGCAGAAGTACGATCCGTTCGGTGCATTAATAACCATCGACGTATCGCCGCCGCCGACAAAATAGAATTGGAGAATCGGGAACGCGCCCGATGTGTAGTTGACGCTAAAGCTCGGCGCGGAGGTCATATACCCCGTGCAGCCGCCGCCCAGATAATGCGCGCCAGCAGGACCGCCCGCTGTGACACCCACCTGGAACGGATCAGGCACGAAGCCGCTTGTCAAACTGGTGCTGCCGAATACCGGCGGCAGGCTGAAATTGAGTGTTGGCAGCGGCGGCGGCGGCAGTGTAAATGTCGCGGTCGGCGTCGCTGTGAACATCGTCGTTGGTGTTGGGGTCTGCGTGGCAGGTGCGCCAATGGTCGGCGTCGCTGTCGGGATCACGATCGGCACAAGCTGGCACGGTCCACCGAAACGGACAACGCTGGTGCTGATCCAGCCTGTCAAGCCGCCGATATTGATCTGATACCACGTGCCATCCGGCAGTTTGCCGATGACGTTGGCGATCGTGGTGCTGTTCATCGTCGTCAGCACCGGATATGTCGTGCTCGGTCCAAAGCGGACATTGACCGTCTGCCCGGTCGCAGAGCCGAGAATACACACGCTCGACGGCGGCAGCGGCGCAAGCTGAGTCGCGGGCAGCGTCGGGACAACGATTTCGGTCACGACGATAGGCGGCGGCTGTGTAGCGACCACGTTACCGACCACCGGACAGCTTCCGGGGTTGTTTTCCAGCGCAACGCAGATCAGGAACGCTTCGGCGGAAGCACTGCCGCCGTGCGCGATTTCAACAATGAAACTCGCGCCGCCCGCCGGAAGTTGCAGGCGCGTGCCGCGCATCCGTGAGCCGACCGTCGCCAGTGTCTCGTTACTGACGCCGTCAAACACAGTGACTGCCGGTCCACCTGTTGCCAGCAGACTTTGAACGAACAGCCAGCGTCCCTGATCCGCCGCGCCCGTAAAGCTGTAGCGAATGATCGGGGCGGTGCTGGAGACACTACAGTTGACAATTTGACCGATGGGAAGTGCCGTCGGCGGCGCGATTTGAATCCCCTGCACGTTGACCAGCACGTCACCGGGCATGTTATTCGCGCTCGATACTTCAAGGCGATACAGTCCCGGTTGGACTTGAATGCCCGCCGCCTGAATCGCTGTTTGGGTGCCGTTGTTTTGGGCGACAGCAACCACACTCCCATTGCCGTCCAACACGGTAACAAGCGGGAGCAACCCCGGTGTAATCGCAAAGACGCGGACGTTGATCGTCTGCGCGGAATCCACCAGCAACACATAGCGGAGGATCGGCGCGGCGGCGGTCAAACTGCCGGTCTGGTTTTCGCCTATTTCAATTGGCAGCGGGGTATCCTGTGCGGATACGGAGAGAACTCCCATCACCAGCATTGTAAATATGCTGATGATCATCAAAATCAATCTCGTTCTTCTAGTCATCGATTCAACCCCTTGTTATAGCGCATCTCACCTTTCAGTGTAGTGAAAGCTTTGAACGGCGCTAGCGCACTTCGACAGGGTTAAGTAGATGGGTTGGCGGCGGGCTGCACGATCGGCTTGCGTTTGGCGCTGATGCTGATGCTCAAACTCATCGCCGTTGCCATTAACCCGAGAATCGCCGCCGAAGCGAAAACAAGGTGATAATCACCGAGTGTTTCCCTGAAGAATCCGCCCGCGTAGCTGGCGATTCCCGCGCCGATCATGTGCGAACAATAAATCCAGCCGTAAATCGCGCCGAGTGATTTACGCCCAAAACGCTGCGCGGTCAGGTTGACAGTGGGGGGAACTGTGGCGACCCAATCCAATCCGTAAACCAGCGCAAACACAAGCATGTTGTTCATATCGTAGATGAATGGTAGGGCAACCAGTGAGATCGCGCGCATTCCGTAGTAGGTTGCAAGCAGTTTTCGATTGTCGTACCGGTCTGTTAACCATCCGCTGATGGTTGTGCCGACAATATTCATGCCGCCCATGAATGCGATCGCCCATGAAATTTCGACTTTCTCAAAGCCGTGCTCAAGCGAATGCGGAAGCAGATGCGTCGTGATCAAGCCAACCGTGGTATAGCCGCACACGAAGAAACTGCCCGCCAGCAGCCAAAAATCGCGCGTGCGGATCGCAGCCTTCAACGGTATAAAATGCGAATCGGTGCTGATCGTCGCGGCGTTTGCCTGCCCGATTGGCTGTGCGTGGACATCCTCCGGGCTGCTTCGCATCAGGAAGACCGCCGGAATCAACAGGGTAGCGATCAAGATACCCAGAACGGCGAAAATCCCCTGAAAGCCCGCCAGTTCTGCCAGCGGAATCAACGCGGGGAGGAATAGAAGCTGACCCGCTGCTGCTGCCGAACTAAACATGCCCAGCACCAAGCCGCGCCGCGTATTGAACCAGCGCAGCGCCACGGTTCCGCC
The DNA here is from genome assembly GCA_937927665.1 of uncultured Chloroflexota bacterium. GTDB lineage: Bacteria > Chloroflexota > Anaerolineae > Aggregatilineales > Phototrophicaceae > Flexifilum. The sequence continues at coordinate 11,323 of CALBRY010000222.1, read as the reverse complement.
GAGCGTTCCGGCGACTGCCCCCGTACCGATGCCGATCAGCGCCCCCCATAATAGATGAAACTGCCATAACTCGGTGATGCCGATCAGCAGCGCAAGCGCGAGGGCGATCAATGCCAATCCGCCGAGCAAAACGCGCCGCGGTCCGTAGCGGTCGATCAGCGAACCGCCAATCGGCGCACCCAAGCCAAAAAAGAACAGGCTGATCGCAAACGCGAACGAAATGCTGGCGCGATCCCACCCAAAACGCGCTTCGAGCGGCTCAAATAGAACGCTGGTAGCGTTGCGTACCCCTGCCGAAAGCAGCAGGGAAAGGAAGGTAATCACAACGATCACCCAGGCGTAGTGGAAATTGCGTCGGGTCATTTCGATTGATCTTTGAATGGTCGTGTAGGCGATACGGTGAGCGTAGCAGAGGCGGGCGGCGGCTGTCTAGAACCATCGATACCTTGATCGCATTTGGCGCTTGACAACTCAATAAACTCGATATAGACTATGTTTAGTTGATCAGGGAGTGGTGATGAGTTATTCGCTCGGTTATACGCAAGCGCTGTATCTGATGCTGTACGTGTCAGATAAAATTCAGCAGGGGATGTTTGAGTTCATCCCGACACAGCAGATTTCGGCAGACCTGAATATTCCGCCGTCCTCTGCCGGAGCAATCTTGCGTAAGCTAAACCGCGCGCAGCTCATCGAAACACGCGAAGGCGCGGCGGGCGGGGTACGGCTGGCTCGTAAGCCGGAGCAGATCACGCTGCTCGATATTTTGATCGCCATTGAGCAGGATCATCCATTGTTTCAGACGCAGTTTCAACTGGCAGTGAGCGGGACGAAACCCACCCAAGCGCAGTATGCGATCCGCAATCTTTTGAGCGGCGCGGAACAAGCGATGAAACAGCATCTCAGCGGCGTGACCGTCAAGGACTTGATCGACGCGATTAACCCATAGGTTCTCTTTTTTTGCGCCAAACTACATATACGCCGTATGCAGTTTATGTTGTTTGGCGCATCAATTCACCGATGACAACAGAGAGGAAGCATTCAATGAAGCACACCATCCGCACATTTCAGCGTTTCGTCCGGGCAGCAAGCGTGATCACCGCCGTTGTGATCTTGGGAGCCGCCGCCGCTCATGCACAAGAAGGCACAACTGAAGTCCCCGATGTGATCTTGATCGAACAACCGGCGCTCTATCCCGAAGGGATCGAATACGACGCGGTAAATGATCGTTTTCTGGTCGGCTCCTTGAGCCAAGGCGGAATTCTTGAGGTCACTGGCAGCGGTGCTCCCACCGCGCTGATCAGCGATACGGATGTCCCGTCGAGTGTTGGCATCCAGATCGACGCGGAACGTAACCGCCTCTTGGTGGTTAGTTCGGATACGCGCTTATTCCTTGATCCAACCCTGCCGAGTCATGCAGCGCTTGCGGCGTATGATCTGGAAACCGGCGAGCGGCTGTTCTTGACCGATCTCGCGGCGGCGACGGAGTACCGCCCCAATGTCGCCAACGATGTCGCGGTCGATGCCGAGGGCAACGCTTATGTGACGGATACATTCGCACCGGTGATTTATCGTGTCGATGTGGACGGGAACGCCAGCATTTTCTGGGAAGATGAGCGCTTCAGCGGGATGGGTGGACCCGGCTTGAACGGGATCGAATATCACCCGGATGGCTATCTGCTCGTGCCGATGATGATCACGCAGGGAATGTACAAAATTCCGGTCGATGATCCGGCGGCGCTGACAGCAGTCACGATCGATCAGCCGATCATCGGCGCGGACGGCGTGATCCTTCACCCGGATGGGCGGCTGATCATTGTGGCGGGTCAAACAGGCACGGTGTACGCGCTGCGCTCCAACGATGAATGGGAGACTGCGTCGGTAGATGGCGTGTTCGCAGTCCAACCGGGTACGGTTGCTTCCACTGCCACCATCCGCGACGGCGAAGTTTATGTCCTGTACGCCCATCTTGAAGTGATGATGGCGGGATTAACTCCCCCGGATGTTTTTGAAATCGTGCGAGCGGAGTTCGTCAGCCCGTAAGGGATCATCAACTGAATAACCGGCACGTGTAGAGGCGTATCGCTTGATTGATACGCCTCTATGTTTTATGGTGTTATTGTGCAATTTGCCACAAAGTAATTCAGCCGTAGAGCGAGTATAAACTGTGCATTGTTACTTAGCTGGAAGGAGAGAAGAAGTCTTTGTTCCGATATGCGGCATAAAGAACACAAATACAAGTTTTGCAAAGCGCGATCTATCATGCCACAATTGTGACGTCTATCACCAATAAAAGAGGGTCATCTTTCTATGCGTCCACTAAATGGTACAGAAAACATATTAATCTACATCGTTTTAGCCATTGCGTTTGCGGGTCTGGTTTACGCGGTGTTTCTCGCACGCCAGATTCTTGCCGAACACAAAGGCAGCGACAAAATGCAAGAAATGTGGGGGTACATCCGCACAGGTGCGAATGCTTATCTCCGCTCCCAATTCCGCATTATCGCCGTCTTGATCGTCGTGCTGGTGGTGGTGCTGTTCTTCAGCGTATATGTCGTCAATCCGACGCCGTACGCGATTGAGCATTTCTGTCCCGGACTGGCGGAAACGGTTCGCACAGAGTACGAAGCGGCGAATCCCATTGCAGAAGGTACAACCCTCACACTGGAAGCTTATAACGCGCGCATCTTCGCAGAAGAAGCTCTGATCGTTCAGCAGGGTGTCCAACCGGGTGAAACGGGCTGCGATGCGGCACGCACCCAGACTGCGATCGGGCGCGCGGGCGCGTTCCTGATGGGCGCATTGTTCAGCGCGGCAGTTGGTTTTGTCGGAATGAACATGGCGGTTCAGGGGAGTGTTCGCACGGCGGCAGCGGCGGTTGATCCGAAGCGCGGCTATGCGGATGCGCTGCGAATCGCGTATCGTTCCGGCACGATCACCGGTATGCTCACCGACGGCTTGGGCTTGTTCGGCGGCACCGTGATTTTCATCATTTTCGGCATCGCATCACCAGATGCGCTGCTCGGCTTCGGCTTTGGTGGTACGCTGCTGGCGCTGTTCATGCGTGTGGGCGGCGGTATCTTCACCAAAGCGGCAGATGTTGGCGCTGACCTCGTGGGTAAAGTCGAAGCGGAACTGCCGGAAGACGATCCGCGTAATGCTGCTGTGATCGCTGACCTTGTGGGCGATAACGTCGGTGACTGCGCGGGTATGGCGGCGGACATCTTCGAAAGCTACGAAGTCACGATCGTGTCGGGCTTGATCCTCGGCTTGGCGCTGGCGACCGTGACCCGCTCCCCCATCTGGATCGTGTTCCCGTTGGTGGTGCGTGGTATCGGCGTGTTGAGTTCGATCATCAGCACGTATCTAGTGAAGGTGAATCCGGGTGAAGGCAAGGGTTCGGATGCACTGCATGCGATCACACGCGGTTTCTACAGCGCAGCGGTGATCAGTGTGGTGATGTTCTCGGCATTCACGATCTTCTACATGCGTGAAGACAACATCAACAGCGGTAATGTGATTTGGCAGCCGCTTGCTGCGGTGATCGTCGGTATTATCCTCGCGGTTGTGACCGACCGTGTAACGGCTTACTTCACCGATACGGAACATGCTCCGGTACGCGAAATCGCGCGCAGCACGCAAACAGGCGCAGCGACGACCATCCTGAGCGGTCTTTCCAGCGGTATGGAAAGCAGCGTATGGGCGATCCTCGTGCTTTCCGGCAGCATCCTAACGAGCGTTGTGATCTTCGGTTTGTTCCCGATCACCAACGGCGCTGGCATTCAGATCGTCGATAACTTCACCGCCATTCTGTACGGCGTGGCGATGACGGGTATCGGTATGCTGACTCTGACGGGCAACAACGTCTCGATGGACGCATTTGGTCCGATCAGCGACAACGCACAGGGTATCGCGGAACTGGCAGGCGAAAATGTCGGCGCGGGCGGCGAGACACTCAACGCGCTCGATTCCGTCGGTAACACGACCAAGGCGATCACGAAGGGGATTGCGATCGGATCGGCAGTTCTCGCGGCTGTATCGTTGTTCGGCTCGTTCTTGACCGATACACGTGTCGTCCAGTTGGGGTTGGATATTCCGCTGGAAGATACGGTTTACGCCAGAGGCATCAATATTGCTGACCCGATCGTATTCATCGGTTTCTTGATCGGCGGCGGCTTGATCTTCCTGTTCAGCAGTCTCTTGATCCGCGCCGTCAACCGCGCCGCCTTCAAGATGATCAACATCGTGCGGCGTCAGCTTCGTGTCCCCGGTGTGATGGAAGGCACAAAGACGCCGGATTATGCAGAAGCAGTCAGCGTCTCTACATCTGCGGCACAGCGTGAACTTCTGCCGCTCGGTGTGGTCGCCGTACTGACTCCGATCGTCGTTGGTTTCCTGCTCGGCGCTCCGGCACTCGGCGGCTTCCTCGCGGGGATCATTCTGACCGGTCAGTTGATGGCGGTCTTTATGAGCAACGCGGGCGGCGCATGGGATAACGCCAAGAAGTACATCGAAGAAGGCAATTACGGCGGCAAGCGCAGCGATCCGCATAAAGCGGCGGTCGTCGGTGATACAGTCGGTGATCCGTTCAAAGACACGGCAGGTCCGGCACTCAACCCGATGATCAAGGTCGTGAACCTTGTCTCGCTGCTCGCTGCGCCGCTCGTGGTTACAGTGTCCGCACCGCAAACTGAACCGGGTACGCGCACAATCGTAACGATCGTGATGGTCGTGCTGGTAGGCGTGATCGCGCTGGCGATTATGCGTTCGAAGCGCGAAGACAAAGACATGATCGAAGCAACCGAACTCGTGATCAAAGCGACGGGCGGCGACTAAACAGCATTCTACGCAGCATACGGGGCGATCTCAGATGAGATCGCCCTTTTTGATCAGCGAGATGCCTTATAATGAATTAGGTCGCAAGTGCGGAGACTTATTGAGATGACTCAAACTATTCGCGCCATTTATCGTGATGGCGTGTTCGTACCGCTGGAAGCAGTAGATATAGAAGCCGAGACTGTAGTGATAGTGCGAACCCAAGCTGACCTTACACCAAAAGAGGTCGAATATCTGCTGCGTACAGGCGGACTGCTTCAAGAATTCGATGACGATGATGACGCTAACGCTAACGAACTCTCAGAAGAAGCGCTGTACCAGCTTGGCAGTTATTTCGCCACTGACCGTCCAGTTGAGAAGGATATACGAGAAGATCGGGATGCACGATGACCGTTTATTTTGCCGATACTAGTGCATTCGCTAAACGCTATATTAGTGAAATCGGCAGTGGATGGGTACGAACGTGGATCACGTCGTCATCTGGAAACACAATCATTATCTCATCCATCAGCACCGTTGAATTTATCTCGCTGCTTGAGCGACGCCGAAAGGAAGGGGAGGTAACACTTACTGCCTTTTCACAGCTCAAAGCTGGATTTCTTGTGCACGCAAGACGGCAGTATAAGCAGATACAGATGTCACAACAAGTTATTCGGTTAGCGCAGTCCTACGCCGAAAGACATGGACTTCGCGCTCTGGATTCGCTTCAGCTTGCAGCAGCGATGGCGGCAGCACAACGGCTTTCGCTGATTCCCACCTTCGTTACGGCTGATCAGCGTTTATTTGCTGCCGCCGCTGCCGAAGGTTTCCCCGTCGAAGACCCGAACGCCCATCCTTGACAAACAACGGGGTGACCTCAGATGAAATCGCCCCGTGTGCATCTTGATGATCAACCACCCGCGTCTGGGAGCGGCGCACCCGTGCCACCGGAGTCGGTGTTCGGGACGACGAACTCCGCCGGAACCCACACAGGCGGCGCATAACACGTAATCCACAACTGATAGAACCCATTTTGCGCGCCGATGACCCACCACGAGGTTCCCGCACCGATGATCACATTGGTGGAGGTATTCGGATCAGGATCATAGAGCGCCACAAGTGTATACAACACACGCCCCTGAACCGCGCTTTCCGGCAAGATGTATTCGCACGGGATACCGGGCGGCGGCGGTGTGAGTGTCGCCGTTTCGGTTGCGAAAATCAGAACGACATCAGTCGGCGTCACGGTCGGCGTGAGATTCGGATCAGGTGTGTCAGTCAGCGGATCGGGATCATACGTCCATGTGGCGGTCGGTGTTTCCGTATACTGCAATGTATTGGTCGCCGTCGGTGATGCCGATGCCGTCGAAGTTTCCGTCGCGGTACCCGATGCTGTTGGCGTTGATGTCGTCGTTGGCGAAACGCTCGGATCAAGTGTTTCGGTGGCAGTCGGTGAACTCGATGGTGTGAACGTTAGCGAAGCGGTTGCGGTTGAACTGGCGGTCGGCGTTGCCGTGACGGTGGCAGTTGAGCTTGCGGTGGCGGTCGGGCTGGATGTCGGCGCGGTAATGCCTCTTAAGCCCGCGTCAATCGTCGTTATCGTCAAAGGCGAGCCTGAGAAAACAAATTCATCGGTCACGCCTTGATTGATGCCGCTCGGTGCAGGATCGCTGTCGAATCGTTCATCTGCGCCCACATTTTGAAGTGTGAACGATGTGCCGCTTGGCAGCTCAAACTCAACATAATACGTCCCCGGTCCGGGAGCGTTCAAGGTCGCTAATCCGCTGGCGTTCGTAAATGCGGTATCTACAACGGTATCGAAGAGGATTCCAACCTTGTACAAGCGGGTAAAAACACCGGTCACATTCGGTTCGCCGCCGCCTTGAAGTCCATCTTCGTTCGTATCGCCCCACACGCGGCTGATCACCGTGATCGGGACAGGCGTTGCGGTCGCTTCAGCAACAATTAACCCCGCGTCGATACTGGTGATCGAAATCACGTTGCTGGCGATCACCACAATATCTGTGAAACCGAGGTTCACGCCGCTTGGGTTAATATCGCTGTCGTCTGTGTCATCACCGCCCGCTTGATCTTTAGGTGAAAACTCGTCGTTGATATTGGGCAGCACAACACGAATACGATAACTACCCGGCGTTGGCGCGATCAGGGAATAATTCCCGCTGCCATTGGTTACAGCATCGTCAATCAGAAGAGTTTTCGCCGTGTTCCACAACTGCACGGTGACACCGCTGATCCCCGGTTCCCCTACGTCTTGCTCCCCGTCGCCATCAAGGTCATTCCAGATGAAGTTGCCAATATTGACGGGTGTCGGCGTGCGGGTCGGTGTGGCGGTGCGGAACTTGATAATGCCCGCGTCGATATTGGAGATCGAAATCACGTTGCTGGCGATGTTGATGATATCCGTAAAGCCGAGGTTCGTGCCGGATGGGTTAATATCGCTGTCATCCGTGTCATCGCCACCCGCTTGATCTTTGGGTGAAAACTCGTCGTTGATATTGGGCAGCACGACGCGCACACGAAACTGGCCGGGACCCGCCGATTGCAGCGTGTAAATCCCGTTTCCGTCGGTGACGGCGGTATCGAGGAGATCAGTCTTTGCCGAATTCCATAACTGTACGGCAACGCCCGCAAGTCCCGGTTCGCCCGGGTCCTGTCGCCCATCCTCATCAAGGTCATCCCAGACGAAATTGCCGATATTGACGGGTGTCGGCGTGCGGGTCGGTGTGGCGGTGCGGAACTTGATGATGCCCGCGTCGATATTGGAGATCGAAATCACGTTGCTGGCAATACTGATGATGTCCGTAAAGCCGAGGTTGACACCGGACGGATTGATATCGCTGTCATCCGTGTCATCGCCGCCCGCTTGATCTTTGGGCGAAAACTCATCGCTGGCGCTGGGCAGTACAACGCGCACGCGATAATTACCCGGCAATGGCGCGATAACCGTGTAATTCCCGTTTCCGTCGGTTACATCGCTGTCCAGCAGGTTGCTTTTGGCGCTGTTCCAAAGCTGAACGACGACCCCTGACAATCCCGGTTCGCCCGGGTCTTGTCGCCCATCCTCATCAAGGTCATCCCAGACGAAATTGCCCATATTAATGGGTGTTGGCGTGCGGGTCGCCGTCGGCGGCACTTGACGTTCGAACACCGCTTCATTGTCGATTCGCTTCCCGTTATCAACTTGAGCGGCAGCGACTGATGTCACCAGAAATAAAGCAAGTACAAGCAGAACAGATGAATATATGCGTGTTTTTCGCATCAAACAAAGTCTCCCCCCTACACTTTGTATGCACGCTTCTTCATATATGTGAGTGTAGAGGGTATAGTGATGATGTCAAACGTCCGCTCATAAAAAACATGTAAAAATACTCATGCGTCTTGTAAGATTTGGAATCAATTCGGGTATTGCAGCAAAGACCGCATAAAACCTATGTAAGAAATTGCGCGTTCTGATTGACTTCATACACTGCGGGACATACGCTATACACGTAGAACACGAGTTCATGGTTAGCATGGGGGATGGGCGAAGCGAATATGCCGAAAAACTACTACGACATCCTCGGCGTGCCCAAAACCGCCGACGAGAAAGACATTAAGAAGGCGTTTCGACGCCTTGCGAAAAAGTATCATCCTGACGCGAATCAGAACGATCCGAAAGCGGAGGAAAAGTTCAAGGAACTCAATGAGGCTTATGAGGTCTTGAGCGATCCGCAGAAAAAAGAAATGTATGACCGCTTTGGGACAGCCAATCCACAAGGATTCCCCGGTGCAGGCGCTCCCGGCGGATACGGCACCCACACCTATACCCAAAACGGCGGCGATGGCTTTGCTATGGGCGATCTAGGCAGCTTCTTCGAGACAATTCTCGGCGGGCGTGGACGCACAGGCAGCACGACGAGCGGCGGCGCGGGTTTCAACCCGTTCGGCAGCAGAGGCGGCTCGATGGCTGGCGGCGATATCGAACAACCCGTGACGATCACACTGCGCGAGGCGTATCAAGGCGCAACACGCATCGTCACGAAGGGTGATCGCCAGCTTCGGGTGAATATCCCGGCGGGCGCGACCAATGGCACGAAAGTCCGCATGAGCGGCGAAGGTGAACCGGGAATGGGCGGCGGCAAACCGGGCGATCTGTATTTGATCGTCAGCGTCGAGCCTGATCCGAACTTCACCCGCGAAGGCGATAACCTGACGACCGATGTCAAGATCGATATGTTCACGGCGCTGTTGGGCGGTGAGGTCGAAATTCCGACGTTGGCGCGCTCAGTCAAGCTGAAAGTCCCCGCCGGAACACAGAGCGGTCGAAGATTCCGTATTCCGGGAAAAGGAATGCCCGTTATGCGGCAGGTGGATACCTATGGCGATTTGTTTGCACGCGTTTTGATCACTGTGCCAGAACGTTTGACAGACGACCAGCGGGCGCTGGTCGAACAGTTACGCGATCAATTGAAATGAAATAGGTCAAGCAGTGGTATCCTTGATAGGAGCATGGAGTCCCCATGCTCCTATTTTGTTTCCAATTAAGATAACGAGGTTTCCTGTGGTTTGGCGACATGTGACCCTGATTCTGCTCGCAAGCCTCTTATTGGCGGCGTGCCAGTCCGCTCCGCCGCTGCGTGATGCGGTCGCCAGTACCCCGCCGCGTGAACTCCCGATGGGCGCGAGTTTCCCTGATCAATCTCTACCGACACCTGTCCCTCAAACGGTCATCGATGCGGCAGACGCCGAATATCTGCTGCTGACTAACATCTATGAGCGGCTCGCGCCGTCCGTCGTCAATATTGATGTGACGATCCGCGAAGTGAGCGCCGATGCTTTACAGGTCGATTCCGCCAGCGGATCAGGCTTTGTGTACGATCAACGCGGGTACATCATCACCAATGGGCATGTCGTGAACGAAGCGGACGAAATTTTCGTCACGTTTTACGATGGCTATATCGCGGATGCGGAGTTAATCGGCATTGATGTCTACAGCGATCTCGCGGTGATCCGCGTGAACGTGGATGCAGAACGACTGTTTCCGGTCACGTTTGCCGATTCTCAGGCGGTGCGTGTTGGTGAACGCGCCATCGCCATCGGGAATCCGTTCGGATTGGCAAGCTCGATGACGGTTGGCGTGGTGAGTGCGCTTGGTCGTCAGCTTCCATCGGCAGAGATGCTCGATACGACCTTGAGTCCATTTCAGAATCCGTCGATCATTCAGGTGGATACGGATATCAACCCCGGCAACAGCGGCGGTCCGCTCTTGAACTCGCATGGTGAGGTCATCGGCGTGAATACGGCGATCCGCACCGAGACAGGGACATTTCAAGGGGTAGGATTTGCCGTGCCATCCGCGACTATTCAGCGTGTGATTCCCGACTTGATCGCGTCACAGGTGGTCGATTACGCATGGTTGGGGATCAGCAGTCAGCCTGTTGAGGGCGGGTTTAGTGTCGCCGGATTGGTCGATCTGCTTGATCTGCCTGTGGACAGCGGCGTTTTGATCGACAGTGTGACCAACGAAAGCCCGGCACAGCGGGCAGGATTACGCGGCGGAACAAGCCTTCAAGAAGTACGCGGGCGGAATATCTGCATCGGCGGCGATATCATCGTCGCGGTGAACGGGGTTTATATCCGCACGATGGATGAACTGGTTTACTATCTGGTAGTGAATACTCGCCCCGGTGATGAGATCGTCCTGCTGGTGGTACGCGGCGAAGAAACCTTTGAAGTTCCGGTACTGCTGGAAGGTCGCCCGGTCGAAGCGAGGTTATCGCTCCCGTGTGGCGAATAAATTCATCGATGAATAAGCGAATGAGACGCCGTATGAACGCGCAGACCTTTCCAAAGCGCCGCGCCTTATGGTTGATCGGGTTGGTGGCGCTGGCGCTGGCACTTCCAACCGCCGCCCAAGACGGAACGCCATCATTGACCCCGACAGCGAGCCGCACACCAACCGTCGTCACCGTCACGAATACGCCGACACCAGAGCCAACCGCACCGATCGCAGCTCCGCCGGAAACATCGGAACGCGAAAATCAAAATCGCGCCGTGATCACGCTTGCCGTCACGCAGACGCCAACCACTCCACCGATCCCGATTCTGCCGCTTGAATCGGGCACGATTGATGGCAGCATCACCGAAAGTTCACCACGCGCGCGTTACAGCTTTACCGGGCGGCGCGATGAAGGCATCACGATCACGATGGAGACGACATCGGGCAATCTTGACCCGGTGTTAAGCCTGATCGGACCGGATGGGCGGCAGATTGCCACAAACGATGATCGGGCGGTGGGCGATCGCAACGCGCAAATTACGCTGAGCTTGCCCACAAACGGCTTATACGTGATCGAGGCGGCTCGGTTCAATCAAGGCGAGACGCTTTCGAGCGGCACATTTCAGCTTACGCTGACGCGATCCACTGCGCCCCCACCCGGCACCCCGAACGATCCGCAGCAGCCGCCAGACTTTGGCGTTCCGGTTGAGACTCTCGCTTACGGTGCGGTCA